>CAYWNG010000022.1:0-22000 GCA_964458685.1 uncultured Pirellulaceae bacterium | reverse complement strand
GGCACTGGGATCGTAGAAACGAATCTCAAAGGTCTCGGTGACCACCACGGCCATCCCGAGAATGAGCGTCGTAATGATCAGAACTAGTCCAAACAGTTTAACTTTTGGCATGCTCTCACTTGCTCTAGCGCTGTACCGTTTGATTCTTGTCGGCCACTAGCGCTCCGTCGCGCATCTGCAGCTTTCGACCGGTCTGTTCCGCGAGATTCAAATCGTGCGTTACGATGACCAAGGTGGTTTGATGTTGTGAGTTGAGCTCGAGGAGCAGTCGCATGACTTCGCTGCCACTGGTGCTGTCTAAGCTTCCAGTTGGTTCGTCGGCAAGGATGATCGCGGGACTATTGGCCATGGCCCGAGCTATGGCGACTCGCTGTCGTTGCCCGATCGAGAGCTGGTTAGGCAAGTGATTCGTCCGAGCAAGGCTGACAGCGACGTTGGCGTCGTTCGCGTGCTGGCCGACAAGCTTGATGCACTGAAGCCGAATCACGTTCGAGTCATGATAGAAAAGTCCGCTGTGCCGATTGTCTTCCTCAAGGGAGCTCCAGACGAAATTGTCGAGCGGCCTTGGATGGAGTTTGTCGGGACAATTCTGGAACTCGGTAGCGAGGTTCAGGGTTTAGATGTCGGGTCACGCGTCTGTGGTCTTGTTCCTGCAGAAACCGCTAGCCACCTAACAGTGCCGGCTCGATCTCTACACGTGGTCGAAATTGGTGCTGATGACAATGCCTCGAAGTTGGTCGCTTCCTTGGGTGATCTAACCCGAGTGTCGGCGGCGGTAGAGCAATTGAACTTTGCGTCTGGGCAAGTGGCTGCGATTGAGATTAGCAACATTGGTCTGGAACTGGCTGACCAACTTGAAGCATCGGGAGTTAAAGTCTTCCTTGTGACTGAGGACATCGACTCAGTTGATCCAGCCGTTCTTGCAAGTCGCACCGTCGTTCCGATGGATGCACTACGCTTGGATCAGCTTGTCGCTGAACACACGCACGGCGAAGGCTTTGCCATCCTAGTAGTTCGCGCAAGTACTTGGCAAGAAAAACTTGGCTGGGGCCACCTTGCCGTAGGCGGCTCGGTAGTAGATATCGACAGCCATACGAATGATCTCGCGCTCTCGGGCAATATCGGTTCAGTAATTCGAACATCGCTAGCCATCCTCGTGCATCAACCAACGATGCTACGAAGGTCGATCTCGCGAGCGATTGATTTGATTCGTTCAGGTCAACACCGCGAGTCGGGTTACTTCGAAGTTTCGTTGGCGGACATCGCTTGGCAGAAGCTGCCGTTCAGCGATTCCTTGGGAGCGTTGGTTCTATCGCTAGAGAACCAGGATGCCGAGCTACCTGTGATTCAACGCGATGACTTTAGTTTCAAGTCTGGCGGAACCTATCTGATCACGGGCGGCTTGGGTGGCTTTGGGCAAGAGACTGCTAAGTGGCTTGTCGACAATGGAGTTACTTCGGTCGTATTGACTGGTCGAACGGGCGCTGACACACCCGAGAAGCAAAAGTTTGTTAAGGATCTTGAGTCAACTGGAGCAAGTGTGCTGGCAGTTGCCTGCGACGCTTCGGATCGGCGAGCCGTTCGAGCGTTGCTAGAGAGAATCAGCAAAGAAATGGCTCCTCTGAAGGGCGTCATCCACTCGGCAGCAGCAATTATCGACGAACCCATCGCCGAGATCTCCTTGGACAACTTGTCGACGGTGATGCGCAACAAGGCCGATGCTGCTTGGATTCTGCATGAGGAGACCAAGGACCTGCCTTTGGATCACTTCATTCTGTACTCGTCAGCGGCCAATCTGGTTGGCAACAGTCGACAGTCAATCTATAGCGCTGCAAACGGCTTCCTTAACGGACTGGCTCATATGCGACGCCAGATGGGGCTGCCTGGTCTTTCGGTCAATTGGGGCGCAATCGGCGATGTGGGTATTGTTGCTCGCGATGAAAAGCTGGAACAGTTTCTCCGTTATGTCGGCTTGAGCGGTATGGAGTCGCGAGAGGCCCTTGAGTATCTCAAGCTAGCCGTCGGTCGTGATGAAACTCAAGTCGGCGTCTTGATCATGAAGTCATGGTCCGACTGGGGACGCTTTGAGGTTCGTGCAGGCACCTCTGCTCGTTACCAAAAGCTGATCGCCAGCGACGCAAGCGGCGGTGATTCGGCGGCCAAGAACGCACTGATCGAAGAGCTTTCCAAGCTTCAACCCGATGAACAATTAGAAGTCTTGGCCGCGCTGATCACCGATGTGTTGGCTGGAATTCTCAAGACCGATCCATCACAGATTCATCCATCACGTCCAATCAATGAACTGGGTGTTGACTCGTTGATGGCGACTGAGATCCAAATGAGTCTGGAACAGACGCTTGGACTTAAGGTAGCTGTTCTCGAGCTGTTGGGTGATTCGACGATTATGTCACTCGCCAAAAGTTCGCTCGCTTCCCTACAGCTAAGCAGCCCTATTCCCGTCAGCTAATAATAGACGATTTGGTCTTCGATCGTTACTCAAACATACAAATATAAACCATGAGCATTCGAAACAGCATTGACAAACTTCGCGAGAACCTGCTGGCCAACAAGAAAACCGAAAGTAAAGCATCCGAATCGCCGGAATCAGCCCCGTCCGTTCCATCGGTTCCGTTGAGCGATATCCCTGCGTCCAGCTACCAATTCGAGCATTTTCCTGAGTACAAGGAATATGCAACGATGATCTGGTATTGCGACAAGCAGAAGTTCCCACAGAACTTGTTTCAGCCTCACTTGGGCTCTTCGGATGCTACCGTTCAAATCAACGGCAGTAACTATATCAACTTCTCAACCTACAACTACTTGGCGCTTGGTTCTCACGAACGAGTGAAGAATGCCGCGATCGAGGCAGTCAAGACTTATGGAGTCGGAACTGGTTCGGGGCGTTCTATCACAGGTGAAATCAGCATTCACAGCGACTTCGAGCGCGAGATTAGTGACGTTCTGGGAACTGAAGATGCAGTACTTTCTGTCGGTGGCTACAGCACCAACACATTTACGATCGGTTACCTTTGCCGCAACCAAGACTTGATTCTATACGACGAGCTGATTCACAACTCGGCACTGGCTGGCTGCAAAATGACCGGCGCTCGTCGCTTCAGCTTTCCACACAACGACTACGACGCGCTAACCAAGTTGCTGGAGACTCATCGCGGCAAATTCGAACGCGTCCTGATCTTGGTGGAAGGTGTTTACAGCATGGATGGTGACATTCCTGATGTCCCCAAGCTGATTGAGATCAAGAACAAATTCAAAGCCACCTTGATGGTCGACGAAGCGCACTCGATGGGCGTTATCGGGCCAAACGGCTTAGGCGTCTGCGACTACTTCGGAATCAAGGGCTCCGAAATCGACATCCTGTACGGCTCGCTCAGCAAAGCTTTTGGAACATGCGGAGGTTATGTCGCTGGTCCAAAGCCGCTGATCGCGATTCTCAAGCACTACGCTCCAGGCGTCTTGCTCTACGGTGCCTCGCCAACGCCAGCCAATGCGGCTGCTGCACTTGAGTCGCTGCGAATGATGCGCGAACATCCTGAGTTGGCTCAACGACTTCAACAGAATGCGGCCTACTTCATTGAACGAGCCCAAGCTGCGGGTCTTGATACCTATCACAGCAAGGACTCGGGGGTGGTGCCGATCATGATGCGAGACTCCGAATTGGCCCTCTGGCTTTCGATGAAGCTCTGGGAGTCCCGAATTTGTAGCTATCCGATGATGCATCCGATTGTCCCTCGCGATAAGACGCGACTGAGATTCTTTCTCAATGTGAATCACACTCACGAGCAAATCGATCACACGATCGATGTAATCACCAGCAGTTTGCGGGTGGCTCCTAAGTCCAAAGGTCTTTTCTAGTATTCACGCTTGTCCAAATGATACGCCCCTTTCAACTGGCAGATAGATTCGAGAGACGCCGATGAAACAGGTAGTGTACGAAAAGTTTGGGCCTCCAACTGTGGTGGCCAAGTGCGTGGATGCGCCCGATCCTCAGGCTCCGTCTGCTTGGGAGGTCCTTGTTGCTGTCGATGCTTTTCCTATCAACCCAGCAGACTTGGCCATGATGTACGGGCAGTACGGCATTCTGAACAAGCCACCTTCGACAATTGGAATGGAGGCCGTTGGGACTGTCGTAGAAAAAGGAAAGTCGGTTACCAATCTGTCGATCGGCGACCGAGTTATCCTGCTTGCTAACAACAACTGGGCGACGCTGCGCAAGGTGCCAGCGACGCTTGCGGTTAAGGTGCCCAACGACCTAAACGTATTGCAGTTGGCAATGCTTAAGGTCTCGGGGCTAACCGCATATCAAATTCTCTCGCAGATCGAATTGCTCAAGTCCGGCCAGTATGTCATTCAAAACGCTCCACTCTCCACAGTGGGGCGATATGTAATTCAGATTGCCAAGGAGCTTAACCTTCGCACGATCAACCTTGTTCGCCGACCAGAGCAAATGGAGCAAGTTACCAAGCTGGGCGGAGATCTGGTGTTCTTAGACGAAGGCTCGGTGGCTGATGCTGTTAAGCAGAAGATCGGTAGTGGCGCGGTCCGAATTGGTATCGATGCGGTCGCGGGACTTTCGACGAATCGATTGGCTGAATGCTTGCAGGATGGCGGTACGATAGTCAACTATGGCATGCTTTCGATGCAGCCTTGCCAAATCGATGCGTTGCACACAATCTTTCGCGGCATTCGCCTGATGGGCTTCTGGCTCAGCAAGGTACTTAACAAGCTTTCCGCGCAGGACCGCGAGCAACAGATACTGCGTCTTGTTAGCATGATGGCAGAAGGGAAGATCTATGGCGAGATCGATTCGGTCTACTCCATTGAGAATATCAGCCAAGCCATTCGACGTTCGGAACAACCCGGTCGTGCTGGAAAGATTCTCGTGAGTATGAACTCAGCGGAACACTCGTTGCCAATTGGAGGCAACTAGTGCAACAGAATTTCGGATCAAAGTCAGACGCTGCAAGCTCTCAAGAGACTCCTGCTACGGGCATTCAGTTTCAATTCGAACTGAGCAAGCAAGTTGGTGTACCGGTCGAGGTTGCTCACGGAGTTTGGTGGATTCGTTTACCGATCGAATCCTCACTGGACTTTGTCAATGTCTATGCTTTGCGAGACGGTAATCGATTGACTCTGGTAGATGTTGGAGTCAACAGCAAATCGAGCATTGAGGCGTTGGATGCAGCACTAGCTACACCGCCACTTGCACAATTGCCGTTAAAGCGGGTAATCGTTACGCATTTCCATCCTGACCACATCGGTGCGGCCGGCGTATTGGCTCAACGCGGCGTGGCGCTTTGGATGTCTCGTACCTGTTGGCTGTCGTGTAAGTTGCTGTTGCAAACGGCCGCATCCGCGCCGAAGACTCCTGAAGTTGAATTCATGCGTCGAGCGGGTCTTTCAGGTATTGAATTGGAAGCTTACAAACGGCAACCACCGCACCGATACCAAAAGCAAGTTGCCGCCCTTCCCGAGGACTTCGTTCCGCTAACGGATGGCCAACAGCTAACGATCGGCGATCGCAACTGGAAAGTAGTTGTGGGTAATGGCCACGCCGCCGAACATCTGACGCTTTGGTGCGATGACTTGGCGATTGTAGGCGATCAGATTCTGCCTAGCATTTCAAGCAATCTGACAATCCCGTTCACAGAACCCGAAGGCGATCTAGTCGCTGAGTGGTTGCTAAGCTGTCAGAAGCTCTTGACCGTGGCCAACAACCAAATTCTTGGGTTACCAGGGCATCAGCGTCCGTATACAGGGCTGCAAAATCGGCTGGCTCAAATTCAGAGCAACATGGAAGGTGCCATGGAGCGGTTGTCCAAGATCTTGGTTCGTCCAAGTACGGCGCTAGAGTGCATGGAGCAGTTTCATAATCGAACTTTAACATTTGATCAACGCAAACAGATGCTCCCCGAGATCGTCGGATTCCTGAATCACCTTCATCGCAAAGGTGACGTAGAACGAAAGTTGTCTCCACAAGGCTTTTTTGTCTATACCCGCAAACGCAACACGTTAGTCGAACTCTCCACTTCGAATCCAACGAAGGAAGACAAAGTGAATACTCCTATGCTGCCCGCTAAAACTCCATCGACTGTCGTACCGTCGGCTTCTGAAGTTCTTGAGTCTTCTGCTCAAGCCTTACCGATTACTGATACTTCCACCGTTGTTGCTCCCACCCAACATGTCTCCAAGGAGGCTTCAGAACCGATGGCACCTATAAAAAAGCCCTCTTGGTTCCAGCCTAAACGCTGGATTGCTGCTTTCGCACTGACTGGAATTCTTGGCACCTGTTACGTTTGTCGGGATCAACTTCAACTCTGGGGAAACGAATCTCTCGACCAGCTCTCGCAGAATAAGCTCTTGGAAAAGCCTCAATCATCAAGAAAGGGACTCAGCACGACAGTCATGCCAGTTCAGGTAATGACTCTGAAGAACTTAGCGAGCACAGAATTGCCGCGGTCTTTCACTGGAATCATTAAGCCTCGACGTGCCAGCGAAATCGGCTTTAACCGAGTCGGAACGATGGATGAGATTTTGGTTGAGCGAGGCCAGAGAGTTGAAAAGGATGCGGTACTGGCCAAGTTGAACGTTGCATCACTACAGGCTAATTTGAAAGCAGTTCAGGCGCAATACAAAGCGGCAACGGCGCGACTTGAAGAGATGATTTCTGGGCCACGCTCGCAAACAATCGATTCAGCTAAGAATCAGTTAGATTCTGCAAAGGCAGAACTTGAGTTGGCTAAGACCTCGCTGGGACGCGCCGAACGGTTGGTCAGCATCGGAGCAGTTTCCAAGCAAGAGGTCGACAACGCTCAGACTCTGGTCAAAGCCAAACAAGAAGCTGTCAACTCGGCGGAGAACACTTTCAATGAGCTAAAGGAGGGAACCCGCACAGAACAGATTCGAGCCCAACGAGCCGTGCTGAGTGAACTGGAAGCTGCTCAGGAGCAAATGAAAGTTCAGCTTGATGAAAGCGTGATTCGCGCGCCCTTCGCGGCAGCCGTGTCTGAGCGTTTCCTCGATCCAGGTACCGTTTGCTCTCCTGGTGTTCCAGTAGTTCGCTTGATCGAGTTGGTCTCGCCAGAGGTTTGGATCGGTCTACCACCCGAGTATTCCGCCGCGATGAATCAGAGCAAGACGTACACGATCAAAGTCAATGGCCAGAGCTTTGATGCGAGGCTGAAGAGCGTTCTTCCTGAGCTGGATAGTGGCACACGAACCAACACGGTAGTCTTCGAATTGGTGACTTCTGACAGCAATTCCATCTTTGGGCAAGTTGCTGAGATTGAACTCTCTCGTCCTATTCGTGAAAGCGGTTTCTGGCTACCGATGTCAGCCATCGTCAAAGGTGATCAGGGGCTCTGGGGAGTATTGGTCCTGGAGAAAGATCCAGAGAGTGGTTATTCCAAGTTAGTCAAGCAGGAACTGGAAGTGGTTCACGTTGATTCGGACCGCGTTTATGCACGTGGAACGATTGCCGATGGCGAACAGGTCGTGGCGGCTGGTTTGCATCGTTTGACGCCAGGTCAGTTGGTGCGAGCGTTGGGTACTGATGATGGTCAACAAGCGGGTGTCAACGATGACGCCAAGCTTCGCTAACACGAATCAATTGCAAGAGAGACTCCCATGATTACCCAGTGGTTTGTTACTAATCCTCGTCTGCTCGTGATGACTATCGTTCTGATTGTCGTCGCTGGCGTAACGTCCTTCATCGCTCTGCCTCGCATGGAAGATCCCATCCTGACGGCGCGATTCGCAATCGTTACCACAGTGTTCCCTGGTGCATCGCCTGATCGAGTTGAAGCTCTCGTGTCCAAGGGACTCGAACAGCAGCTTATCGATATCAAGGAGATTCGTGAGACCACATCGATCAGTCGGACGGGCGTCTCTGTAATGGTGATCGAACTCAATGAAGATCTCAAGAAGGACCAAGTCGCTACAACATGGGGCGTGATTCGCGAGCGACTCAACGCCGCTCACGGACTCATGCCAGAATTGGTGATGAAGCCTAAGCTCAAAGAGCTGGATGCGAAGGCGAACGTGATGCTGGTGGCGGTTCGATGGGACAGTCAAAGCGAACCTAGCTATTCGATTCTTCGACGTCTTGCCAAGCGATTGCAGGAACGCATTGACTTGATTCAAGGTACGGAAAAAACTTCACTCTTTGGTGATCCTGAAGAAGAATTTCTCGTCGAAGTACAGCGTGAGAAAGCCAATAGTTTAGGCTTGAGCACGTCTCAGATTTCCCAGATGATTGCAGGTAACGATACCAAGCTACCAGCAGGTCGAGTTCAAGGGGCCACCTCGGGCTTAACCCTGGAAGTTGTTGGAAACTTGGATACTAAGACACGCCTCAGTCATCTGCCAATTCGCCGCGACGCCTCAGGTTCAATCGTCGAACTTGGAGATATCGCTACAGTATCGCGAACAACACCAGACCCTGCTCCTGCAAAAGCGTTTGCCAGTGGTAAACCAGCAATTGTCGTTGGAGCTCAGTTGCAAGACTCGTATCGCATCGACCATTGGCGCACTGATGCGGCCAAGACTCTTAAGGAGTTCGAAGCCGAACTTCCGTCGGGTGTGGGGCTGGATGTGATGTTCGATCAATCTCCCTATGTCAGCGAGCGATTTGTTTCGTTGGAGCAGAACTTCTTGATGGGACTTGTGTCTGTCTTCATCTGTACTGTTATTTGGATGAACCTTCGCAGTGCGATCATCGTTGGGGCTATGTTGCCATTGAATTGCTTGCTGATCCTGCCAATCTTGCTGGTGTTCGATATTCCATTGCATCAAATGTCAGTGAGCGGTTTGGTCATCGCCATGGGTATGCTGGTAGATAACGCCATTGTGGTAGTCGATCACATCGAACATAAGGTATCGCAGGGTGAATCGGTCTTGGACGCCGCTCTAGACAGTTCAAAGTATCTCACAGTACCACTGTTGGGTGCAACTCTAACAACCGTTTTCTCCTTCGCACCCATTGCGTTGATGCCTGGCGCGACGGGTGAATTCGTGGGCTCGATTGCCATGGTGACGATCATCACGGTAAGTTTGTCGTACTTTCTGGCTCTTTCAGTCATTCCTGGTATCAGCTTGCTCGTCTTCAAACCATCCAAGAAGAAGGCCAACTGGCTGACCAATCCGTTTCGCATTTCTGAGAATGTCTATCGAATCTTACTGAGAGGCCTGCTTCGCTTTCCTCTGTTTGGAGCGGTCCTTACTGCCGCGACAGGCATGGTCGGGTTCTTGTTTATCTTCGTACTGGAAGATCAGTTCTTTCCACCTGCCGATCGCGATCAGTTCCACATCGAAGTGGATCTCGCCGCGAACTCCTCAATGGCCGAGACGCAGCAATTGGCAGCCGACATTCGAAAGCTTGCCTTAGAGGATGAGGCCATAGAGGAAGTCCATTGGTTTATTGGTGAGAGTGCTCCTGTTTTCTACTACAACGTAGCCACTGTTCGATCCAATCAGCCCAGCTATGGCCAAGCTATCGTGAAGTGTCGAAACGCCAGCGTCGCCAAAGCCGCCATGTTGCGATTGCAGCCTAAGCTGTTGGAAAAATTTCCACAGGCTAACATCTCAGTACGTCAACTTGAGCAGGGACCGCCGTTCACTGCTCCCATTGAAGTTCGCGTGACTGGCCCAGACATCGAACGTTTGAAGTCACTGGCAGCTCAGATTCGCTTGGTTCTGGGCGGTACTCCGGGAATTACTCACACACGATGTGACTTGGAAGAGATCGCTACTAAGGCTCGAGTCAACATCGATCAAACCGCATCGTATGTTGCCGGCTATGACCTTTCAACGATTGCTATGTCGTTGAACAGTTCCTTGGATGGAATCGTGGGCGGTTCAATTCTGGAGGGTACCGAAGAGATTCCCGTTCGCGTACGCATGGCAAGCAGCCAGCGTGGCGACCTGAATGAGATCGTATCGCTAGAACTTCAGGCTCAAGGTCGCGGAGAAGCCTTTCGACATCAGGGGATTCCACTATCAGCGATTGCCAACCTTTCGCTATCATCAGATGTGGGATCGATCGTTCGTGTAAATCGCGTGCGCTGCGCAGATGTGCTAGGCTTTCTACCTGCGGGCGTACTTCCTTCCGGAGTTCAAAACGAGTTCAAGGAACGGCTTGCAAATTCGGATTTCGAATTGCCCACAGGGTATCGAGTTCAGTATCTGGGAGCAGCCGGAGAACAGCAGCAAGCCTTGGGGAACTTAACTGTATATGCCACAGTCATGGGCGCAGCGTTGGTCGCAACACTTGTCTTGAGCCTAAACTCATTTAGGATGGCAGGCTTGGTTGGAATGGTCAGTCTTTTGAGTGTCGGTTACAGTCTGATGTCACTAGGAATGTTGAACCTGCCTTTCGGCTTCATGGCTATCATCGGAATCGTGGGAATGTTAGGCGTGGCTGTTAATGATTCAATCTTGATTGTTACCTCAATTGCTCTGGATTCTAAGGGCAGTCAAGGCGATAAAAAGCAGATCATCGAGATCCTGGTGGAGAACTCGCGGCACGTTCTTGTCACCAGTATCACAACGATTGCCGGGTTCCTTCCGCTTTACCTTAGCGGCGGAGATTTTTGGCCGCCGACTGCCGTGTGTGTTTCGATGGGTGTCGCGGGATCTACATTTCTCGCTTTGTTCTTCGTGCCATGTGCGTTCATCGTATTGAACCGCTGGCCATCAGTTAAACTCCTTCGTCGTTTCGGCGAGTCAAAATAGATGATTAAAGTACAGACTACTGAGAATTATGATGCCATCGTGATTGGGTCAGGTATGGGCGGCATGACCGTCGCCAGCCTGTTGACTCAACTTGGCAAGAAACGAGTGCTCCTACTTGAACGCCATTTCAAGCTGGGTGGGTACACCCATGCGTTTCGACGTGGCAAGTATGAGTGGGACGTAGGAGTTCACTACATCGGCGAGATGCACGCAGACAAGCTTTGTCGACGCGTGATGGACTGGGTCACCAATAGCCAAGTCCAGTGGAATCGTTTAGGACCGATCGTTGAGCGATTTCATTTTCCCGAAGGCACTTTTGAAGTACCGGATGATCCAGCCAAATTCAAAGAACGACTCATCGAGCGATTTCCTGAAGAACGCTCGAACATCATTCGTTATTTTCGAGATGTGAAGCGATGCCAAAGCTGGTTCGCTCGATTCTTCATGTCGAAAATGCTACCTCCTGTTCTCGCCAAGCTGCTGACGCTTCCTGGTAGGCGGTTAGCTGAGACTAGAACGGCTGAGTATCTCAAAAACTTCAATTCTCAGTTGCTCAAGGGAATCCTTACGGCACAATGGCCCGACTTTGGTGCACCTCCGAAGGAAAGTGCTTTCGCATTTCACTCTGCCGTGACCGCAGACTTCTTTCATGGATCGTTTTATCCTCTAGGTGGTTCTGCTGTTATTGCTGAAGCTGTAGAGAAGATCGTCAACGATGGTGGTGGAGCTTGTTTGGTTAATCACGACGTTCAAGAGATCATCGTTGAGAATGGAAAAGCTGTTGGCGTGCGCGCCAAGCACAAGAATCGCGAGGTCGTGTATCGCGCACCCATAATCGTCTCTAACGCTAATGCGATTACGACTTTTGGCAAGTTTGTTCCAGAGGGATACTGTAAAGCTGAGAAAGAGCAGGCCAAGCGACTCAAACATGGAACGTCGGCCGCAGCCCTTTTCATCGGCCTTAACGATGATCCTCGCAATCATGGATTCGACGATGCCAACTACTGGTTCTTCGCCACCTCGGACCACGATCGTCAACCCCCGAAGACTCATCCGTATGATGTTCAGGGAGGCTATCTGTCGTTCGGCTCACTTCGCAATCCCGGCATGCAGGCCCACACAGCTCAAATCGTGACTTTCAGCCAATATGATTTGTGGAAGCAATTCGCCGACAGTCCCTGGAAACGCCGCGGAGAAGAATACGAGAAGATCAAAGCCGAAATGACTGAGAAGATACTCCAGTTCGCAGAGCGTTACGTGCCAAAGTTGCGGCCCATCATCGACTACGTCGAACTTTCAACTCCCGTTACGTTTGAAACCTTTTCGGGACATCCCTCAGGAATGGTGTACGGACAAATGGCCGATCCCAATCGCTTGAATCGCGATCAATGGCGGATTTCGACCAGCTTGCCCAATCTGTACCTGGCCGGTAGCGACATTGGTTCACCCGGTGTCAACGGTTCCCTCATGGCTTCGGTGTTTACAGCAGTCAAACTCTTGGGAACTTCCGCCTTCCTAAAGATCTTTGGTCCCGGCAAGCCTCCGAAAACGCCATAACCTCCGTGTAGATTGAGAAGTACGCCTGTCTAACTGCGCTTTGGACAAGTGGAGCTACGTCCTCAACCTTCGGTTAAGCAGATTTAGGCCAATAATTGTGCCGACGCGAGTCCCGGAGCAAATTCATCGCAAGAACCGCGTTCGAGCGAACAGGGACTCGCGCCTGACACAAAGTCAAGTTGTACAAGTTGACGCCCGCAGCAAAAGATCAATTTGCTTATTTATCGGGGGGTGTGCACAACTTCGATTTTCTTGCCAGTAACCCCAAAAACTCCAGTCACGAACTGAAAAAGCTTGCAGTACTGGGAGTTTCGCGGAGATTGCGAACCCGCGAAGCGTCTCACAGCTCAATTCGAGCTTGCGATTCAATCAGCTCGCAGCGATGTTCATTTTTGATACCATATTCCAACTACAGACAGAATTGAACGGCAAAGTGCTTTTGTAATTCGTAACAAAGCTAGGAGAATCAGTTTGAGTTTGATCATAGTTGTTGGAATGGCCGCTGGAGTTGCCATGTTGGCGAACAATAATGAAGATTCGCCAGTATTGTGGGGGCTCGTTACGTTCATTTGTGGAATCATCGGCTCGTCAATCTTGGGATTCTTGGGAGGCCTAATTGGCGCTGTTGTAGGAGCCGCAATCTATCTCGTGAAGCACGCAAAGTTTGGCTAACCTCTCGTTGAGACTTCAAGTATCACATCGCCTCTGCACTGCACTCGAAAGTCGCAATTAGAACACTGTCATTAGAACTCTGTCGTTAGAGCAACAGCGCAACGTTAGTTCCGAAACCGCGGACAACTCGCATGCCACCTTCCATATTTGCATTGATAATCATCGCCATCGTCGTGTCGATTATCATTCGCCTTTTCGCGGGTGGAATGGACGGTGATCGCGTTGGGGAGTACATCCGCAGCCAAGGAGGTGAGTTGCTTGATTCGAAGTGGAGTCCATTTGGTCGCGGTTGGTTTGGCGAGAAGAACGACAGGATCTATGAAGTCCGCTATCGAGACCAATTAGGAAATGTGCATGAAGCTACGGTGAAGACTTCACTCCTTTCCGGCGTGTACTTCACCGAAGATCGAATCGTAGCTCCAGCCGAAGTTGCCGAGCCCGCCGTCCCAAGTGACTCCCCAAGCAACGTTGTTTGTAGCTTTGCAACAACTTATCTCGTCGCAGTGCGTAAATCGTAGACAGCTAGGTTTCTTGAGGAACGGCGCACAAGATATAGCGGAGCAAAATGGGATCAGCCTGCTTCTGTGTGTCTAGGCTGACGAAAACAGCATTGTTCGACTTAGCAGGGTTTCGCTTGTCCATTAAATTGCTCGGATCTAATGCAGAAGCTGCCCCCTTGTTGACCATTCAAATCCCAGGAAAATAGACGCTTCTCAACGAATGCCACCAATCAACGCGACAGCCCCATCTGAGGCGATATGCCTCGCGATTACCGGGCAAGCTGTGGGATTCTTCTACTTCAAGACTCAAGGATTACTCCGTCTATGAATCTCGACAGCATTGCCGCACAACTCACCAAATGTGACGTGAAGGACATTCGAAGTATCGCCCAAGCGGCCATCGTGCTCGCTCGACAGATTCAAGTGCGCGCGAAAGCTCTGCAAACACCTGCCGAACGTCGACAGCAAGCCGAGCTTGACCGAATGGTGCAGCATCCTCGCGATAAGGCTACATTGACACAGATGACCGATCAAGCCTTTCGCAGCCAGCGATCGGCGCGAGCGGCGGATCAATTGACGCACATCTTGGACGTACAGGGCATTCCGCGATTCTTTAGTCCGCTGGATCGCACGATGCTTCGCGGATTCCAATCCTTCGGCGGCTACCTTCCCGGTGTCGCCGTGCCATTGGTCAAAGAAAAGATGCGTAGCGAAACGGCCAACGTGATTCTTCCAGCCGAACCCGAACTGCTTGGACAACACCTGCAAGAGCGAATCAACGAAGGCATTCGCATGAATGTCAATCTTTTGGGCGAAGCAATCTTAGGCGAACAAGAAGCCGAACAGCGATTGGCCGCCTATCTCGCGGCTTTGCAACTGCCCGAAATCGAGTGCGTTTCAATCAAGGTCTCCACGCTTTACTCGCAGATTTCGACCGTAGCTCGAGCGGCCACGGTCAAGGTGTTGATGAAGCGGCTTGAGTTGCTCTATCGCGCCGCAGCTCGACATCGTTTCAAGAAGGCTGACGGAACCGAAGTGCCCAAGTTCGTTTACTTGGACATGGAAGAATACCGCGACATGGAGCTAACGGGCGAAGTGTTCATGCGAACGCTCGATCAACCCGAGATGGCTCAGGTCCGCGCGGGAGTGGCTCTTCAAGCTTACATTCCTGATAGCCATCGACTGCAGCGAACCATTACCGAATGGGCGCGAAAGCGAGTTGCAGCCGGCGGCGCTGCTGTGACCGTTCGTATCGTCAAAGGTGCGAACATGGAAATGGAAAGGGTGGAGGCTTCGCATCGAGGCTGGCCGCAAGCCCCTTATCAAAAGAAGATCGATACCGACGCGAACTACAAGCGGATGGTCGTGTATGGATTGCAGCCAGAGAACATCGCGGCCGTCAAGCTTGGTATCGCCAGTCACAATCTGTTCGAAGTCGCCTTTGCAATCATCCTTGCAGCCAAGCTCGGGACAATCGAGCAAATTCAGTTTGAAATGCTGGAAGGAATGGCCAATCACCAGCGGCGAGCCCTGCATGAGTTGGTCGACAATCTGTTGCTTTACGCGCCAGCTTGTCAAAAGGAGAATTTCATCAACGCAATCGGATATCTGGTGCGTCGCATGGATGAAAACACTGGCCCAGAGAACTTTCTGCGGCACGCGTTTAAGATCGAAGTCGATGGTCCCGATTGGCAGTCGATGGAGAAGATCTTCATGGACTCGGTCGACCGCATGGCGACAGTTAGCGATGCGCCGCGACGCAACCAACTGCGTTCGGTCCCTCCTGTTCAGCCTCCCGCGCCGACCGATTGGCGATTGTTGGTGAATGAAGCCGACACAGATTTTACTTTGCCAGCCGCAGCAACTTGGGCTCAGTCAATCGTCGATAGTTGGAAGCATCGCTGTGATTCGCAAGCGACCGAAGTGCTGCACTCAATCGGCTCAGGCGATGAAGCCGGTCAGGGCGATAGTTGCCAGTCGTTAGATCCGTCGCGACCAGGTGTCGTCGTAGCGAACTTCAAGATGGCTTCCGCTGAACAGCTTCATCGCGCATTGCAATGCGCCGCTGACGATCCGTCGGGGTGGCGAGTGATGGCTCCTGGCGATCGGTATGAATTGCTGCGTCGAGTCGCTCAGAGAATTCGCGAGCGTCGCGCCGATCTGATGGGCGCAGCGATGGCCGATGCGGGCAAGACGTTGACTGAGTCGGACCCAGAAGTATCCGAAGCGATCGACTTCGCCGAGTTCTACGCAAAGACCGCTTTAGAGATTCAGCAAACCGCAGCTTACTCCACCAAGCCGCGCGGAGTGGTTGTGGTCATCAGTCCTTGGAATTTTCCGATTGCCATTCCCTTTGGTGGAATCGCCGCGGCTCTAGCTGCGGGCAACACTGTGATTCTCAAGCCCGCTACAGAAACAGCCTTGGTGGCTCGCGTACTTTGTGAGTGCATTTGGGAAGCCGGTGTGCCGCGTCAAGCTGTGCAACTGGTCGTTTGTGACGGCCCAGAAGCGAGCAAACATCTGCTTTCGAGCCCCATTGTTTCGACCTGTATCTTTACCGGAGGCACCGAAACTGCGCGACGCATTCTGTCGGCTCGACCTGACTTGCATCTGCTCGCTGAAACTGGTGGCAAGAACGCAACGATCGTCTCTTCGTTGAGCGATCGAGATTTGGCGATCAAGAACATTCTGCATTCCGCCTTTTCGCACGCGGGCCAAAAGTGTAGCGCTACCAGCTTGCTTCTGCTCGAAGACGAAGTCTATCACGACAAACAATTCCGCGAACTGTTGATGGATGCGGCCAGCAGTATCCGCGTTGGTTCAGCTTGGGACCTTCGAACCAAGATGGGGCCGTTGGTCAGACCACCGCAGGGAGCGCTGCTACGAGGCTTGACGGAACTTGAGCCCAAGGAGCGTTGGGCCTTGATGCCTCGGAACCTAGAAGAAAATCCGTGCATGTATTCGCCCGGCATCAAGTGGGAAGTTCAGCCCGGAAGCTTCACGCATTTGACCGAGCTGTTTGGGCCAGTCTTGGGAGTGATGCATTTTGATCGTCTTGAGGAAGCCATCGATCTCGTGCATCAAACCGGATACGGACTCACCAGCGGACTCGAGAGTTTGGACGACCGCGAGCAAACTCTGTGGGCTTCGCGACTTCAAGCGGGCAATCTTTACATTAATCGTTCGACTACTGGAGCCATCGTTTTGCGGCAACCTTTCGGTGGCATGGGTAAGAGTGCCTTTGGGCCAGGAATCAAAGCTGGTGGTCCGAACTATGTCGTACCGTTGATGGACTATGATAAGGTCGCTCTAGTCCCCGAACAAACGGCATCAGTTCCCCAAACGGATGCGATCGATTTACTGCCGAATGTTGCGCCGAGCATTCCGGGGCTAGCCGAGTTCTGGAGCGTGATAGTCTCGGATCACCCCGCCGCGCTGGTCCTGAGAAAGCAATTGGGCAGCCAAGGGCTGAAGCTCTTATGCGAAGCCGTTTCTGATTACGATCGATTTGCAACCGCCGAGATTCTTCAATCGCACGATACGCTAAAGCTGGTTGGCCAAGATAACATTCGTCGGTACCAGAGCATTCCTCATCTGCGAATTCGACTGCACGAAAGCGATCAATGGCTGGACATCCTTTGCCGCGCGGTCGCAGTGATTGCAACCGGTGGTCGTGCGGCCATTAGCCAACCACCGCACGTACACTCGGACAAAGTCGAGTTGTTGGAAACACTGACGCATGCCTGGGCTGGTGATCTGGAGTTCGTCGAAGAGAGTGACGAAGAGCTGGCTGATGCGATCGAGCAAGGTTGGGTCGATCGAGTGCGCTATAGCTCGGCGAATCACGTTCCCCTCAATGTTCGCAAAGCCGCCACGGCGCGATTCATTTATATCGCCGACTCCCCGGTGACACGAATTGGTCGAGTCGAACTATTGTGGTACGTTCGCGAGCAGAGTCTATGTATCGACTACCATCGCTACGGTAACCTCGGCTTCCGCGCCGACGAACCTCGCGCCGAAGTGCTTTAGTGTTCCACGCCAGTCCCTGGCGTTCTTCCCTATTCCATCCCATCGCTCCGCCATAGTCGCCTTTCGCTCCCGCGAAAGTAGCGGGTACACGGGCGTCCCGCCCGTTCTTTGGATCTGAACCCTGGCGGGATCAGCTACGTCACGGTGCTTTTGCGGAGCAAGAGGGAAAAAATGGTTATCGGCTTAAAGCAATCAGTTTGGTACAGCTTGTTGCTTCGCTCGGATGTCGCGAATTCGGATTTGTGCCAAGTCATAGGAACTAGTGAGTGAGGGTTGCGCGTGGTTATCTTCAACTTTTCCGTAGGCCCTCAAGGCGGCTTCCCAAAGGTCGCACTGTTCAGCGATCATACCTACAACAAGCCAGTCCGCAGGCTTTAGCTTCTCACCTTGAATAGAGGCTAGTCTTCGCAGATCCTCAATCGCTTCGCTGACCATCCCCGTACTTGCCTCTGCGCAGGCAAGTGAGTGAAGGCTATTGGGTTCGTACGTTGGGCGAATCACTCGAGCTGCATCGCGCACATCGTCGGCTCGGAGTTTTCCTGCAAAAGTGGATTCCCACAGGAACGAATTCCAAGTTACGAAATCAGGAAGCTGATCTAATCGCTTCTTCAACATCGGCAGATTCTCTGAAAACTCACTTGCTGCTTGTTTGAACAATTGTTCAATCTCGATGCGACGAACAGCAGAGAAATGTGCCGAGCCCTCTTTGAAAACTGCTCTTGCCTCATCCACGCTTCCGTTCTCTAGCAGACTTGCTATCAGCTTATATCTGGTGCCTACGAAAGCTGGTTGAAGTTCGAGAAGCCGCTTGGCCTCGTCAACAAAATGGGGTGACTTAGTAACGCAGAGATTTTTCAACATGTAGAGCCAATACTGAGATTTGCGAGACTTGGACTTTTCGGAATCAATCCAAGCTTTTGCCTCTTCGTACTTTGCCTGCTCGATTCCATCCCAAGGCTCCAGCATCTTTAGAACCTGGTCAACAACTTCGGGAGTCTTCTTGCGGTTGAGCTCCCAAATTGTCTTAGCGGGCTCGCCCGACTCAGCATCCAGAAGGCCTGCTGCAGGAACGCCATTCAAGCCCCAACTAATCCACTTGATTGCTACATCAAGCTTGCCTTCACTGGCCATTCGCTTGGCATGCTCAACCAACGCTTCAAGGTCCTTGCCGGTAAGTAGCACTTGATAGCCTTGCGGTTGCTTGACTACATAGACAGTTGCTTTGAAGTACTGGTGAGACACGATGCAACGGTATCCAGTTTCGTCGTCTCCTTCAACCTTGACATCAAGTAGAACAGCTCTGCTTAACCCGTCACGGTCGATCATTCGCTTTCGAAATATGTTTCGCACATCTACAACAACGTCTAGACCGAGTGAAGCTTCCAATCGTTGATCCGAAGCGCTAGGATTGGATATGATGTCGCCCCATTGCTCAAATTGTGTGCCTGACAGATGAACACGTCTGATCAACTCGGCCGCAACTCTTTCAGGCGATGTGCAGGGTGCTTGGTCAGCTTCGGCAGGAGTACTTGTTTTGAAGGACTTTGCCAAATCCAACATTCGAGGCTCATCGTCTCCTATGAATGCCTCAAATAAATCCGCCGTAGTCGCGTACAGACGACGGTAAAGCAATTGTGCTTTGGCAGTTTCAAGAACAGTCATCTTGAGTTCGCGATCATTTCCGATTCGATCTCGCAGTTTCTTCACTTCGCCCCAACGAGCTGCTTTAGCATATTCGAAACACCGTAAGCCCAGTCCGATTCGATCCATCCTGTACTGCTCTGCGATGGCGATGGCTTCGGGGATTCGATCTTCAACAGCCAGGGAACTGATCTGGTAGTTTCGCATAGCGAGGGTAATTGCTCCCGTTGCGGCCTCACATTCCTTGATGATTTGGAGACACTTTGGAGCATCAATTACCTTGGGATTGCTCACCGAATCTAGATCATGGAAAGCAAGCATCGAGAGGTAGTGGTATGAGAGGGGCTCTTCCGGTTCAAGTTCCTTCGCTTTCAAAAACGCTCGTTCGGCAACTTCACGATCCATTCCTGGATAAAACAGTCGCCCACTTAAATCCACAATGTGAGCTAATCCCAAAGCGATATGAGCTTTCGCGTCGCGAGGCATTTCTTTCACGGCGTCCATTGCAACCCAACGAGCTTCGTCAACGAGCGCCGCCTCATACAAGCGGCTCACGTAATCGATGAGTGCCTGGCCTGACTTTTGAGAGTCCCATGCTTGCTTTGCATTCCTAACAAGTTGCACCTTAGTTAGTTCTGCCCCGGGTTGCTTTTCGCGGAATTGCACCGACACATTCCAAGCGTTTGTGACATCGTCGAGATTCTTGGTGATCTCGTGCAATCGTTGCAGTTCGTCTACCGATAGTATGCAGGCTTGGGCTCGCAGTTCGAGAAGAATTTTTACTGCCCCGTCCTCTTGTTGAGTAACTTGCTGGCGCAACCCGATCCCACCGATTTGCGCACTTTGCTCACCAGGTTTTACCTGTATCTCCCATCCTTGCGGTGCTCGGATCGTATAAATCCTGCGGCTCAAATGCGGCTCGAAAACCTCTGCGGAGTGCTTTCTTGATGGTGCTTTCTGGTCCTCGGCAGACTCAAGCAAGTAAGCCTGTGGCAGAAACTCGAACATTCTACTGAAATTCAGGAGGTGCCGATAAACCGTAAAGCTAACCTCCTCCAGTGGCATTCCATTGATCTCAGTGGTTCGGTGAAACTCTTCGGTCGCTTTCCATGGATCATCTTGCTTGAGCATGCGAAAGCTTGCTTGCGGTAATTCTTGTTGAATTAGTTCGGTGTAGTACTTTTCGCTTTGTTCAATCGTCTGAGTGATCGCCATTTCCCGCACTTCAACAGCCTGGAAGCCGCGGAGGGTTTCAGAGGACCGAATGGTCAGCGTTCTATCTTTCTGAAGTTCTAGCTCCTTCTCATCCACTCGGGAGTTGATTTCAGGGGATGATACAGGAATCTGGGTGAGCGACTGATTCTCCCCAGCGATCAGGGCAAACTTACCCTGCAAGTAGTATGGAACATTGCTGAGCGTGGAACCAAGGCTGGTGCAATCGATCCAGTACTGCTGGCCATCGATGTTTGCGACTGCAATCGCATGGTTAAAAGCATTTAGTCCAACTACACTACTTGCGGGAAACTGAAAGCCAGTTGTATTGACTAAGGCCACACTCGCATCGATACCTTGCTCGCGAAGCAATCCGACAAGAAAAGTCGCTTGATCCTTGCAGTCGCCAAATCGTCTAGCGATCACTTGCATAGGTGACGCGGGAACAATTGAAGCCTCGCCCAACTCTAAGGCGGTGTATCGGATATTCTTTTTGATCCATTGGATCGATGCCTCTAGCTTTTCCATCTTGGATTTTGCTTCGGATGAAACAATCTCCTTAAGCAGGGGGGCCAGTTGTGTTTCAGAGAGTTTACGATCCACAAGCTTCGAATAGGCTAAGGCGACCTTTTCCCACGATTCGCCAAGAACGATTGCTACTTGGTTCAGCGAGAACTCTCCCCGCGGTCGGTAATATTCAAAACTGTCGAGATCGAGTTTCTCCTGGTTGTGAAGCTCTATCCGTCGTCGAATTCTGTTATTTGAAGTGGTCTTTTGAATGGAACACTCTTTGCCCAGAAAGATCACTTCAAGAGGCAAGGCGGTCGTCGTGTCGATCTCTATCGAACGAAAAGCAATCCGTTCAAAACTATCCAGCATCTCCAGGTAGTATCTACCAGCAGCGAAAAATGGGGCCTGCTCTTCAGTGGTTACAAGTTCCTCAACAATTGCCCCATCTTGCAGTCCAGGTAACGCTGCTTGGACAACTAAGTTGTTCGTTAATACGGCGGGATCGGCTGACTGCGCCGGGCTCACCGCCAGATCGTCTTTGTCAAACTCGTACGCTTTTCCGTTACGATCAAAGACACGTGCTCGAACAATCGGCTGTTTCTGGTACCAAGGCGAGAACTGTAGTACCAGGGTTCCGTTGTCGGCGAGTCCGCTTTGACTTACTCTCCAAATCGATCGAGTTGATTTGGTCAGAATCCCCTGTTCGCTGAAGCTATATAAGACCTCATGAAGAAGTGTCTCGCGTCCCGAAGGCTCTGCTTCCTTAACTTGCCTCTTCTCGAAGGCGGCAACAATCTCGTCATGGGTGTGCTCGAAGTGCTTGGGCAGCGGCGATTGAGATCTAGCAACGAAGTGGCTACCAAACACGATCCACAAGGACAAAAGCAGAATGCGAACGCTTTGCATCGGATTTCCGTTTCAGAATTCATAAGGCACCGAAGTGAACGCAT
Source organism: uncultured Pirellulaceae bacterium (assembly GCA_964458685.1). GTDB lineage: Bacteria > Planctomycetota > Planctomycetia > Pirellulales > Pirellulaceae > Aureliella. The sequence continues at coordinate 180 of CAYWNG010000022.1, read as the reverse complement.
TGAAAATCTCCATCTGAAAGAAGATGGAACTGTTCGCTTTCGATGTTCAAATCTCTATTTGGCGAGCCAGTTTATCTGAATTTAATCTGACTTTCAAACAGAAACGAGAATTCCTATCCCACGCGAATCTCTCCAACCACGGCAACAAGATGCAACTGAAAACTATCCTCAATCATGTCA
>CAYWNG010000021.1:0-23114 GCA_964458685.1 uncultured Pirellulaceae bacterium | reverse complement strand
AGTCGACGCAATGTTCTATAGTGAACTCAGCCACGTACCTGGTCTGTGAGCGCCACGATGGGCTCTGCGTAGTGCGTGTGCAGAGGTCTCATGCAAATATCTGAGCGCGATAGTGTTCTCGTCCGAAGATTGGCAGTCTGCACACCTTTATTCCGACCTCGTAACACGCCACTTGCGCTACGGATAACTCGTGGTTCGCCGATGGTGTGTTCCGCGTGCGGTTGATTGGGGATTCAACCCGTTTCGTAAATCTGACTAAAACGTGATGCAAGCTCAACTCACGAATGCACGCTGCACACACCCTACGACTACGGATAACTCGTGGTTCACGGATGGTGTGTTCCGCGTGCGGTTGATTGGGGATTCAACCCGTTTTGAAAATCTGACTAAAACGTGATGCATTCTCAACTCACGAATGCACGCTGCACACACCCTACAAAGCACGCTGCATACACCCTACGAAAACCACGAAAACTGTTGTTGGACTCTAATGCCTGTATTGGTTGTTACGTGGGGCGTTGAGCGGTTCTTTACGAGTTCGAGAAATCGATTCACGGATTCCTCTTGCCTGGGTGAAGCTGTCGCATACGATTCGAGCGACGAAACTTGCGAAAAAATCGTAGGCTTGGCTGCGCCGCTACAGTCGCTACAAACGGACCAACCGTTGAGCCTTCGAGAGAATTTTTCCAGTTCGAGTCAACTGATTGATTCCTGGCGTTGACGAAGCGGCGGGCGCTGGCATCAAGTGTATACGTAAATCTGTTTTTGGGCCCACCATTGGAGAGATCCATGCAAACTCGCTCTTTCGCTCTATCAACGCTAGCTGCCGTAATCTTGGGCGGTCTTGCGTCCACAGCGCAGGCAGGGCCTCTCATCGATTGGCTATTTCGTGGCCGACAAACGCAGCCTTCCTATCCGGTAGGTGCGCCGATCCCGCTGGGGAACGGCTATGCCGCAGGTTATCCGGGCTACGCCGCAGGTTATCAAGGTTATCCAGGCTACGCCGCGGGTTACCCCGGTTACACCGCAGGATATCCAGCAGCGCAATACAATCCCTCCCAATTCAATCCAGCTCCCTACAGCCCTGTACCGCAATACCCCGCCGGGCAGTATGCAGCCGGATATGCGCCTGCGACTGGTTATGCAGCGAACGGTTATGCAGCGAATATGGGAAATTACTACGGTACACGACTACCCGTAATTGGACCTAATGGCGCTGGCTACACCGCGCAGATGCCCACCGGAATTGCTGCGGCCACTCTGCCGCAAGCTGCTATGCCTCCAAGTGCGTTGCCACAGACCGCGTGGCCTCAGCCGATGAGCTACGTGCCGAACTACAACAGTAACGCTCTGCGAGCCCCTGTAACCTACTACCGTCCATTGTTGACTACCGACCCCAATACGGGAGCGCAAGTCGTCGCCATGGCCCCGTGCACTTCGTACCAGTATTTGACTCAGCGCGTTCCAGCTTTGGGTCAAACAGCACTCTACGGCAGCTACCAACCGCCGCAACCTGTGCTACAAACGACACCAACCTACACGCTGCCAAGCGGTGGAATTCCTCTAGCTTCGGGATCAGTTGCTCCATCAACGATGGGCTCGGGTGCCGTCTTGGGATACAGTCCGTATTCGACCTACCAAGTTAGTCCGTCGGTTTCAGCACCGACCATCGTAGGCTCGTCGACCTTTCCAACTACACCGCTTGGATCGACCTATTCGGCTCAGAGCTATTCCTATCCAGTCCAGAGTTACAGCGCGCCAAGCGGTGGCTCGACAGGCTCGTACTCACAGCCAATCCCTGGACTGGTTGCTCCACCGTCGCCAAGTTACTCTTCGTCTCCATCGAACATTAATCCATCGACAACCGCACCTGGATCGGTGATGCCACCGCCATCAACGGGATCGAACTTTGATCCGGCCAACACACCGCCAAGTTTGCCATTGAACAACACGCTTCGACCACGATTACAGAGCATTGTTCCAGAAGCCTCGACGTCACCCTCGGGAGCCGAGTCGGCGCAGAAGTCTTCGACTACCGAACGTTCTTTGTTAAGCGAGCCAACCAAGGATTTTCCTGTGACCAATCCGATCCCTGCACCCGAGGGAATGGAGAAACCCAGTTGGTCACCAGGCTTGCTTCGCAATGAAGACATGACAGCTCTTCGACCATCGACTCGCCGAAACGAACTTGCTGGACAATCCAAGAAGATTCAATGGGCGAGCTTTGAGCAAAAACAAGATCTGACGCTCAGCGATTCTTCCAGCGATCTGCCTAAGCCAGTGCCATCGCGATCGACTTCAACATCCTCGATGCCATCGAACGAGAGCGCAAGCCACGTTGCCCAGCCAACGCGGCAAACGCTTAGGCCAAGCACATCCACCCTGGAACTTGGCGAACCACCCGTGGGTGCACAAGCATCGCCAGTTAAGCAAGACGTTTCCGCAGAGCAGCGGATAACTGAACAGCGTCCGATTGAACAGCGGCCAACAATGGTTCCACTGCGACCAAGTCCGGCTAGCCAACCTGCTGGTAAGCCATCGACTAGCACGTATGACAATAACGGCTGGACCGCAACAAGGAAGTAGTGGTCATCACTGGAGATATTGTTGCTGAATTAAGCAATTCTAAATGCAGAACGCGTTGCGAGATTCAACGCGAGCGAAGCCATGTTCTGAATGCGGGCTCCTGCGTGTTGAAGTTTCTAACGCAGGCTTCTAAGGAAAAAGTAATGCGAGATCTTCGAGGCGGCTGAAGTGTCGACCTTCCCGTAAGTTTTGCAGAACTACGCGATCCGCCTACCGCAAATGAGCGGTCTCTTTATTAGCTGTCATCTACTCGCGGTAAACCTCGGTCGCTCTCGCTTTCGGCGATCAGTGAGGTGTGTCAAATTTTCTCTAAAAATCGACTTTAACGATGGCGGGTTTCGATCGCTTAGGAGCATTTAACAGGTGTAGTTGAGACAGTTTCGAAACGCTGACGCAATTCCTGTCTCGCCTTCCACATCTCATCTATCCTGCGAAAGGTACTCAAAATGTCTCGCAAAATGAAAGCCAAAACACGATTTACCCGCCCGCTTCGAGCCGAATTCCTGGAGCGACGCGAAGTGATGACGGCCTCTCTGGTCGGCAGCGTATTAACAATTCAAGGTTCCGCGGCAGACGACCAGATTGAGATGTTTGGACGCGGTGCGGGTATCGTCGAAGTATCTGGTGTACCTGGAGTGGCCAACGCCACCCGCTTCAGCGGAGTTTCCGAAGTACGAGTCAACGGCCAAGCTGGCAATGACAACATCAAGTCGGACAACGTATCTGCAAGACTGGTGCTCAACGGTGGACTTGGAAACGATCAATTTGACGTGTTGCGTCAATCAACTGGTAATTTCGCAGTCGATGTAATTGGCGATGCTGGTGATGATGCGGCGCAGGTTAAGCTCGAGTCGCCGATTGGAGCAAGCTCCTCAGCGAATGTCATCATCGATCTAGGGGCTGGTAACGATCGAGCTCAACTAGATATCGTCTCTGAATCTGGAGTGAACACTCTCAATGCAGTTATTCGAGGCGGTGATGGCAACGATGAAATGCAAGTTCAGTCGGACTACAAGCCTGGCGCAACTTCGGCAATCTCAAGTGTACGACTTGAGGCGGGCGCTGGCGATGACCTGATGCGACATTCCATGCAATCGGATGCAGGAACGAGTCGGTCAACTTTGACCACAACCGACCCATCGGGTATGAGTAATCTGAACAACCGTGTCCAACTATCGCAGTTGGTCCAAACTGGCAATGTAGCCTGGAACGTGACAGGCAGTGCCCAGATGGATATCGTCGAGGTGGAGATCAACTCTCAAGCGAGTCAACGCCTGACGCTCAACGCAACGGTACGAACGGGGGACTCTGGCGACGTTGTGGTTATGAAAGCCAATCATCTCACCGCGGCACCAGTTGACCTGACTCTTACAGGCGACGCAGGAGCAGGCGATGACGAGTTTATGTTTGCACTCAACACGATAAACAGTGCTGTGAATGTGAACGCAAGTTCGATCCTCGGTGGCGCAGGCAATGACAAAGTGATGCTTGAGCTTGCAGGAAATGTCACCGCCAACCGCCTAACGATGGACGGCGGGCTCGGCGACGACCTCCTGACCCTAATCGCCAAAGGGACGTTGCGAGCGGGTACGAACAACCCTGTGATTCGCGGGGGAGACGGCAATGACAAGATCGAGTCGATTGTTGAATCGTTGATGTCGGGTACATTGCTCTTAGACGGCGGTGCCGGATTTGATGAAGTCTTCGGCACTGGCACAAAGATCAACGCTGAGATTACTTGATCGTAGCTCTTCGGCAGGTTAATTCGCCTAGACGCTTTTCGTGGTAATAAAAACTACGCGAAGCGTCTTCTCTTTTCTACCGCAGAAGACGGCTTACTCAAGTTGGTAACCTTTTCTAGCCGCCGCTCACTTCTTGAAGTGTCTTCTCCATGGCCTCGGCAAGGACTTGCACATTGGGCTCGTGGATCACTGTCAAGTGATTGCCGGGCACGACGTGAAGTCGAGCGTCTGAGCACAATTGGCTCCACTCCGAGAATGGCTGGCGGCGCGATGGTACAAGCTGCTCTGAAGCTTGATACAAATCTAATCGTCCTGCGTAGGGCTTCGGGCTGTAGTAACAAACGGCTCGAACATTGCTTTGAAACAGCTCCATGATTCGAATGGCCGTTTCATCATCGGCTTCGTCTGGAATCAGCTTTGCTGCTGCGCTTAACATGCGAAAGTCAACGATGTTTTGTTGCGCCGAGCGCCCCATCATGGCTAAGACGCCAGCTCCTTCGGCTGGTGCCATCGCTTTGACAATTCCCATCGTGTACAGCACACCGCTATCGATGATGCCAAGGTAGTTCACCTTTTCACCGGCGGCAGTTAACTTTTGTGCGACTTCGTAGGCGATGACGCCACCAGCAGACCAACCTGCGATATGGTACGGACCATGCGGCTGGCGCTGGCGAATAGCGCCGCAATACTCGTCGGCCATGTCACTGATCGAAATCAGCGGCTGGCGGATACCGTCAACGCCTGGAGCTTGCAAGCCGTAGAACGGCTGATCGTCGCCAAGATACTTTGATAGACGAATGTAACAGAGCACATTGCCGCCACCAGGGTGAATACAAAACAAAGGTGGCTTGCTGCCGTGGGCTTGAATCGGCACAAGAGCGGACCATTGCGTAGGATCGGAGCTGGCCGTTAAAAGCTCGGCCATCTGTGCGATTGTCGGTGCTTGAAAAACACCGCCAGCAGGCAATGGGCAACCGGTTTCTTGCGCGACTAATGCCAATAGCGACATCGCGCTAATCGAATCTCCGCCCAGCTTAAAAAAGTCGTCGTACATGCTGATCGGTGAAACCGACAAGAGCTTTTCCCAAATCTGCTGTAGCTTAAGTTCAAGAGAGTTGCGTGGCGCTATCAACGAGGGCTCGGGATCGAGTTCGGATGCCATGGGGCTTTGACCTTGAAGAGGCAACGAGGTATCGCGCGGACCGATACATAGGATTGGGCAAACCGGCGCCCAAAGTTATGTCCTTTGCGAGCAAGCATATAGGCTAAATGCTGGAGATGAGATATTAAAGTCAAAAAACGCCCCTTTTTTTGGAGAGTTTACCGCTTGTTGCGCCGACCTGGAAAAACTGCGGGATTTGGTGGGCTATAACTCCCATGTTCAAACGTCAAATGCAGTGGAAAACCAACGATCCGAATGACACGCCAAAATGGTCCAGTGCTTCGGGCAAGTGTCCAGCAATCACGCTGATCGCGATTCATCTTTCCGCTCTACAATTTCTAAATTCGGACGATGCAGGCGTTCCAGGAAAGCCCGACTCCGAAGCCAACAAGTCCCAGTCTTTGCCCAGGCTGAATCTTGCCGTAGTTTTGATACGATTCGATGGCCAATGGAATCGAGGCTGAAACGGTATTGCCAACTTGCTCCATCGCGTAGACCATCTTCGATTCTGGAACGCCGCAGCATCGCACTAAGTTCTCAAGCATGAATCTGTTGGCTTGATGAAAGACCCACCAATCGACCGACTCCAGTGAGAGCTTAGCTTCAGCCAGCAAACGCTTGATCGCCGCAGGAACGGTATTGAGCGCGAAAGAGAAGATGGCTTGCCCGTCCATGTAAAGATCGTTCTGACTACGAACGCTACCGCTGGCATCGCGAGCCTCTATCATGGTCTGAGCGCTTCGTGGCATTCGAAACGCACCTGCAGGCACCGTCAAGCACTGTGACATCGATCCATCGGTTCCCGTCACAAACGGACCAATCGAGTCATCACCAAGATCGCTTCGGCCAACAATCGTTGCGGCAGCTCCGTCGCCAAACAAAGCTCGCACTGTTCGATCTTGTGGATGGATAAACTTTGAATACGTGTCCGCTGTGATCAGCAAGACGTTTCTTGCGGCACCATTTTCCACGAGAGCTTTCGCCAATTGCAAGCCGCAGACATAACCGCTACAGCCCAAGCGATAGTCAAACGCGCCGATGTGCTTGCCCAGCCCCAGTCGATGTTGCAGGATGCACGCATCGGAAGGCAAAAAGTGATCTGGAGTTTGTGTCCCCACAATTAAATAGTCGATCTCGCCGATGGGGACGATCTGTTTAGCCAGCAGCGCAGCCGCAGCCGCGTATCCTAAGTCACTGGCCGTTTCATCGACGGCGGCGATGTGTCGAGCGACAATGCCCGTCTTGCCTGCGATACGATTCATGTCCCAATCGGGATTCTCTCTGGCGAGATCTTCGTTCGTTTCAACTTTGGCAGGAAGATGTCCTTGGATACCTAGAATCTTAGCCGAGTACATTTAGCAAATCTCTTTCGTTAACCACCGACCGATTTACGAAGCACAAAGTCCATCCAGCTCGTCGGCAGAATGTTGTGAGCCCAAAAAGCGGCCCGCGTTCGCCAGCCTACTCGATAGTAGGGCTTAGGACGACGATGGTTGAGCGCATGCAAGACTGATCGAACAACCACTTCAGTAGCAAGTCCAGCTCGCTTGTAGGACAAGCTCTGTCGTCGTGTGTTTCGCAACATCGATGCGTACAGTTGCTCCGACTGGTCCTCGTCCTGACTCTTCGAAGGTTCCATGTTGTTACACGCTTTGTCCCAAATTGCTGTTGAGACACTATCTGGTTGAACCACCGAAACGTCAATATTCCAAGGAGATAATTCGCATCGCCATGCATCTCCAAAAGCCTCTAGCGCATGCTTCGACGCCGCGTAAGCTCCAAAAAATGGCGGAGTAATACGGCCGCTAATCGAACTGATCAACACCAATCGAGCTGAGTGATTTTGGTCGGCTGCTTTTCGCAAGTGTGGAATCAATCGCTGAGTCAGTCGATGTGTACCAAAGACGTTGACTTCAAACTGCTGCTGAAGTTGTTCTTGAGTAATCAACTCCAGTGGACCAGGGATTAAGATACCCGCATTGTTTACCAGCGCGTTTAGGCCACTGTTTTGCGTGAGCTCCTTGATCGATTCGCAAGCTGTCTTTACCGACTCTTTAGAAGCGATATCGAGAATAATCGGCATTAGATTCGCGGGTTGTTCCTGTAGCAACGACTTAGCGTCCTCGTCGCGACGCACACCAGCGATCACATTCCAGCCGGACTTAGCGAGTTCGATGGCGCTCATGCGACCAATGCCAGAGGAACAGCCTGTGACGACGACAGACTTACTGGGGCTGGATGCGTTCATGTTGAGGCCTCGGTCGAATATCCGTAGCGATCAAAATAGGCTCGCCAGCGCGTCACGATGGCCTCGCGCTGCGCGTCGGTAAGCTGGTGGCGATTCTTCTCGTAGTTTTTGTGATTGGCCGCGTATCGATTCCAAGCTTCACGAACCTCGGCGTTGATCGGCAATTGAAGGTGAGCGTATGTTTGCTCCAGTGCGGCGACCGGATCGGCTACCAAGCTCTCATAGCTCAACTGGTAAAGCTGCTCAGGAGGAATCGAGCGGCTGTCCTGATCATAGGCTTCAAACATCTCGACGAAGGTTTGCAGGACCTCTTCTTCCAAGTGCTCATACTTGGGAACCTGAAGCGCTTGATGCCAGTACATACGTTTCCAAGTGTGTACGGTCGAGGGAAAAAGCACGAAGGGATCGCGACTGATGTGGATGAACTTGGCGTTGGGAAACTGCTCAAGAATCGCGGCGACGCGGAACGTATGCAGAGGTGTCTTTAACACGATGCGTTTAGGTTCGCGAATCGTCAGACACTTCATCAGCCATAACAAGCCTTGCTGCCACTTACGGCGCTCGTCCGCGGGAAGTGTCTTCAGTGTTTGGTAGTCGTGATCCACCATCGGAAGATTCGGAAACATGACTTTGAAATAGGGCGATGGCAGGCCCATATTGCACAACGCCCATTCATCCTCTTGCGGCAGGTTCCAGCCAATCTTCATGTTGTCCATCGGCCGTTGCTTGGGCAAGAAGAACGTTACTAGGATCTTGAGCCACGATTCGCTGATCAGAAAATGGTTCGGACAGAAGCAGGCATAAGTACTGGGAAACGTGAACGATTGATCCAGCACCAACAGTTCATGGAGAAGCGTTGTACCCGATCGCCAATGTCCCAATACAAAAATTGGGGCGGCAGCTAGTTCAGTCTTGGCTATCCGTCGCGAATAGATCATTCGCTGTAGAAGAGCCATCGAGGAATTCAATAGGCTCATCCCTCCCAGAATGGTCGCCATCGGTACTCGGGTGGGCGAAACGCGGAACTTGTGTCGTGAAAGAGCTTTCCACCAGCCCGACGCCGACATGCCGCTCCACGCCCTCATATGCCACGGGCGGTCTTTGCCGCCGGTCACTTTGGGGCCATGGTCTTTACTATTGGCATCAGACATGGAATGGGGCTCGAGGCTCGCAGGACAGTTCCGAAGAGTGGGATATCAAACAGTCGGTAGTTTAACGCAAAATCAAAATAACCGAATAACCAACCGCCTGAGGTTGATTCAAATCCCTCGGAGAATTGGGCAAATCAATTCACGATCATTGCATCCCAGCCAAGGCGAGTTTCATACAGAGACGATCAACCGTAGTGAGTGTCCCGCAATTGCCTCATACAAAAAACAAACAAGCCGGAAGCTAATGCGATTCCGGCCTTGTCTTGTCACCGAGAGCCTTGCTTTCGGTGATTTGTGCTAGTTTGCCAATCCGTACGAGGCCTAAAGCATCGTCGCCAGGTCATTAAAGATCACGAAGGCCATCAAGGCTAACAAGCCAAGCACTCCGACCATGGTTAGCTTAATCTGCAACTCTTCGTCGACTGGCTTGCCGCGAATGGCTTCCCAACTGAGGAACATCATGTGTCCTCCATCCAGAGCTGGGATTGGCAAGAAATTCAAAATCGCCAAATTCGCGCTAAGCATAGTTAGGAACAGCAGCAATCGCGATGTTCCGTGGGACGCTTCGGAAGTCGCCACAGCGAACAGTTGAAAAGGCCCTGCAAAGCTGTCGACACCAACATCGCCGGTAACCAACATCTTCAAGACTTCCAAGACATCGAAGAACCGCCGTTGCGTCTCCCAAAGACCTAGCTTCATGGCTGTCATGACATCGCTGGTCTGATGGATTTGGGTGATACCCTCAAACCACAGGCCTCGTTCGTCAGTCAGGAATCGATCCTTCGAGTACTCTAGTGGTATCGACGCACTTACGATCTTGCCGTCTCGTACCAATTCCACGTTGAACTTACTACCAATTGGACGATCCTGTGCTGCCTCCATGACCGAAGGTAGATTGAACCTCTCGTTAAACTCTTGCGGCGTTTCTATCAGCTTGAGTCCCTTTCTGGAGAATTCGGCCTTTTCTGCTTCTGGAATCACCCACGAATACTGCTTGAGTTTATCGCCAACTTGAATGGCCCCTTCCTTGATTTGGTCTACATCGACTTTGGTAACGGTCGTCGTCGCACCGAACGCGACGCCAACTCCACCCAGCGATAGCTCACCAGAGATCATCTCGCTGACGAGATCAAAAGTTGGAACGGCGGGCGCTTGGATCTTCAGTTCAAGTTGCTCGCTTCCACGCTGAACAGTGAACACAACCTCTTTTCCAGCTTTCGAAGCGAACTCATAGGGGAGGTCGAAGGCATCGACTACTGCTTGACCGTCTATAGAGAGTATCTTGTCTCCAGCTTGGAACCCAGCCTTCTCGCCTGGCGACCCTGGACGAACCGCAGTGACCGCATCTATGGCAAAACCCAGTCCAATCGTCTTCGCTGGCGATGGTGGAATAGTGACTTCAAACTGTTTTGCGGATTGCCCGGTTGCCTCATCAGCGGCACGCTCGATCCCTAACTTCACCGGCTGATTCCACTTGGCTCCCATGCGATAGATCAGTTCTTCAGACAATATTGAGTCGAAGATTTTGTTGACCGGCAGAGGCTGACCATCCACAGAGACTATGCGATCTCCCCCTTGAAATCCAAGCTCCTTCGGATTGAGGAATGAGAATGGTCTAACACCTTGAGACGCCAACGTCGTTGATCTTGCGACCGCAAATCCTAGCAAGGGCTTAGGTTTCTTGGTCGGAATATACTTGGGCGAAGGGTGTGTATCGATCAAGAGATGCTGATCGCCGCGATTCAGGGAAACTTCAACCGGCTTGCCGTTCGCCTTCAGGCCACCGAGCATGATGTTTGTGGCCATGTCTTCGTAACGCATGTTGGGATCGTCATTGCCCCGCTGGCCAACGCGAAGGACTTGGTCCCCCGGTTGCAGATCCGCCATCCAAGCTGGTCCGCCCGCGTTAGCGCGACCAACAACGGCTGGCGTGTAAGGAACGCCGAAGAAATAGGCTGCTCCTGCCAGAAAGACTGCGGAGATTAAGTTCATCACGACGCCGGCGGAGATGATGATCATGCGCTGCCACACCGGCTTAGCAGGATAGCTACGAGGGTCCAGCGGCTGTGCTTCGGTTCCGTTGGCTCGCGCCCTCTCGGCCTCTTCCTTCGCCTTCCGCGGATCGTCATCCTGGCCGAGCATCTTCACGTAGCCGCCCAGCGGAATGATGCCGATGCCATACTCGGTTTCGCCCCATTTGAATTTGCCCAGCGTTCTAGGAAAGCGAATTGGACCAATCTTGATCGGCACGTCAAAGCCCACATAGAACTTATCGCAGCGAACGCCAAACGTTTTGGCGGCTAAGAAGTGACCTAGCTCGTGAATGAAGATTACGAACCCCAAGCCCAACGCAACTTTGCCGATTGCCGTGAGCTTTCCAAGAAATGCAGTGAGCGCCGAATCACCCAACAACAGCATCGCCGAGTCGGTAAAACTGAGCAGAGATTCAAGCATATTTAAGCTGTCCACCGAGATATCTCCATTCGCGCCCATCGATCCTGGCGCATTAATTCTTCAAGTGTAGGGTTCGAGCTAAACTCGTGTTGTTTCAAAACTTGTTGAGTGGCCGTCACAATATCTGTGAAGCGAATCTGCCCCAGCAAGAATCGCTCAACGGCCGCCTCGTTGGCTGCGTTCAAGACCGCACCGCTGGTTCCGCCTCGTCCAGCCACTTCCCACCCGAGCTGTAAGGCCGGATAGCGTTCTAAGTCTACCGATTGCCATTGTAAGTTTACTGACTGAGTCCAGTCTATTTTGGGACAAGGGCAAGGCAATCGCTCGGGATAGGTGAGGGCATACTGAATTGGCAAGCGCATGTCGGGTGGACTCAACTGGGCCACCACCGATCCATCTACAAACTCAACCATGGAATGAATGATCGATTGCGGATGAATCACGACCTCAATTTTCTCTGGAGGCAGATCGAACAGCCATCGGGCTTCGATAACCTCCAGAGCTTTATTCATCATTGTAGCCGAGTCGATAGTGATCTTGCGACCCATCTGCCACGTTGGATGAGCCAAAGCGTCCTCGATCGTCGCGGAGGATAGACGTTGTTTGTCCCAAGTTCGAAAAGGCCCGCCGCTGGCCGTCAGGATAATTCGCTGAACTTCGTTGGGGCCGCCCGATTGCAAGGCTTGAAAGATCGCGCTGTGCTCGCTGTCGATCGGGATCAGCTCGCCGCCCGAGTCGTTAATAGTCTGAGTCAGCAGGTCCCCGGCGATGACCAGCGATTCCTTGTTGGCCAAGGCCAGCCGCTTGCCCGATTGAGCCGCAACTAATGAGCTTTCCAGCCCAGCCGCTCCGACCATGGCCGCCACGACGGTACCAATTTCAGGGTCCGCCGCCGCTTCCAACAGGCCGTCGTAGCCCAGCAAAAGCCGAGTCGTCGAAGGTAGCCGCAGTTGTCTAGCTTTTTCAGCCTGCTCAGGGGCGGTAACAATAGCTAGCGGACATGAGAATTGCTCCACCATACTGGATAGCAGCTCGACCCGACTGTGTACCGAAAGCGCCGAAACTCGCCAGCTTCCCCCCAATTGTCGAATCACATCCAGCGTTCCCGAGCCGATGCTGCCCGACGCGCCAAATACGGCGACGTTGGATTTGCTTGAATTCTCGCTCCGCTCTACCTGTGACACTTCGTACTGGATCTTTCGAATAGTCGCCGAAAAACAGCTATTTCGCCACCTGTCCACAGGCAGCCAACAATATCTAGCCCGAATCTGGCCAGTTTATCCTGCATAAACCAAATTGTCCTCGCGAACTGTATAACGCGAGCATTTCGTTGGAGCAATACAAACACGCGGATTCAACTTCCATTTTGTCCGCCTTACCTACCCTACCGTGCCCATTCTTGGCTGCGGCGTATACTGTATCTTGTACGTTCCCGCGAAGTGCTGCTCGTAGGCATGGTCTAGCGACTAGAAAAGTAATATCCCCAGTTCTCCAATGCAAGTTATTCAATGAGCGAAGAACAAGACCGCAACCGCGACGAGAACAAGACGAACAATTGGGTTTGGTACTTGGTTCTGACGACCATTTTGCTGTTTGTTGTTGCCGCCTATGTCGTCAACAGTGCCACCTACAGCATGAAATATCGAGATCTGGTTGAACTGCTCGGACAAACCCAGTACCAGCAGCGCGGCAAGCTCGATAGCGGAGACTCGTCCAAGCCTGGCCGAATCACTACCGATGGCGGCAACGTTGAACTCTCCAAGATCAGCCGACTGAAAGTTCACGATAACTACGTGGAAGGTCGCGTCTTCCGTCGCAAGATCGATCCCAAGAATACCGAAACCGAAGCGGTCGAAGTCAAATTCCTTGCTTACAAAGAGAAGTCCGAGGATACAGCCAAGCAACTGCGTGCTCTTTTAGAATCGAGCAATGTCGATTGGGAATATTCGCAGCATGAGAATTGGTTCGACAAGTACGGTGGCTTGCTGATCGTAATGGCCGGCGCATTTTTGCTCATGATGTTTGTGCTCCGCAAAATCAGCGGTGTGGGCTCGCCCATGTCCTTCGGTCGCTCACGTGGAAAGCTGTACGCACAAGATGACATCGGCATCACTTTCGACGAAGTGGCTGGAGTCGATGAGGCTGTCGAAGAGGTCCGCGAGATCGTCGACTTTCTCAAGTACCCAGAAAAGTATCAACGCTTGGGCGGACGAATTCCCAAGGGCGTGTTGCTCGTCGGTCCTCCCGGCACTGGAAAAACGCTTCTGGCGAAAGCCATTGCTGGTGAGGCGGGCGTGCCTTACTTCAGCCTTTCTGGTAGCGACTTCGTAGAGATGTTTGTTGGCGTCGGTGCCGCGCGAGTGCGTGACATGTTCCAGCAAGCCAGCGCTAAATCGCCGTGCATCATCTTCATCGACGAACTGGATGCACTGGGGAAGAGCCGAAGCAATTCGGTTGTCGGTGTTCACGACGAGCGCGAACAAACGCTAAACGCGTTGCTGGTCGAGATGGATGGCTTTGATTCGAATATTGGAATCATCGTCATTGCCGCCACCAACCGTCCCGAAACACTCGACCCCGCTCTGCTTCGACCAGGACGATTCGATCGTACCGTTCTCGTAGATCGCCCTGACAAATCGGGCCGCGAAGAGATCCTCAAGGTACACGTCAAAAATGTTAAGCTTGGCACAGATGTTCAACTGCAAAGCATCGCGTCGATGACTAGCGGATTCTGCGGTGCCGACTTGGCAAACTTAGTCAATGAAGCGGCTCTACTGGCAGCTCGTAAAGGCAAGAACACAGTTGGACAGGCGGAGTTTGAAGAAGGCATCGAACGTGTCACCGCTGGCTTGGAGAAGAAGCGTCGCGTCATGGACGAAGACGAAAAGCTGCGAGTCGCCTACCACGAAGCGGCTCACGCTCTGGTCGCATCGTCGCTTCCTAACACTGATCCCGTCCACAAAGTGTCTATCATTCCTCGCGGTTTGGCCGCTTTGGGTTACACGTTGCAACGCCCCGAAGGCGATAGATACTTGATGACTCAATCCGAGCTCGAATCGCAGATGCAAACGCTGCTCGCCGGAACGCTTGCCGAAGAGATGATCTTTCAAGACATCAGTACCGGGGCACAAAATGACCTGGAGCGCGCTAGCGCCATCGCTCGCAGCATGGTCAAAGAGTTTGGCATGAGCCGACTTGGCCGAGTCAATTATCGCGAAAGTGGCCGCAGCCCGTTTCTGGGCGGCGGACCAAACGAGAGCTTCGGCCGCGATCACAGCGAGCAGACCGCACGCGAGATCGACGAAGAGGTAAGGCGCATCATCGACGATATGACTCATCGCGCTCGCGCGATCCTCCTTGAGCGACGCTCAGCGCTAGAAGCCGTGACTCAACGATTGCTTGAAGTCGAAGTCATGGACTCAGCCGATCTCGTCCGTATCATCGACGCATCGCTTTCTGGCTTACGCGTCAAACCAGGAACTGTCATTACCCCTCGCGAAACCGTCGAAGAGGTTTCCAAAGACAAACCCGACAGCCACGACTCCGCCGAGTCATCGACTGCCTAGTGCCACAGTGTGCCACGCCAGTCCCTGGCGTTCTTTTTCAGGCGTGAGGCGTGAGGCGTGAGGCTTGAGCAGCGAGCTCATCTCGGAGGGTACGTTGATCGAACTCTCCCGCGCGCTGTGCCCTACAGCTTGCACGTCAGCGAGATACGCTTTCTTTCAGGCTCGACTTCCAGTACTTTGACCTTCACAAGATCGCCGACAGAAACAACATCGTTGGGATCTTTGACGAATTGGTTGGAGAGTTGCGAAATGTGGACTAGGCCATCTTGGTGAACGCCGATATCGACAAACGCCCCGAAGTGCGTGACGTTGGTGACCACGCCTTCAAGCACTAGACCCGGTCGTAAGTCTTCGACGCTGTTGATCTGATCGTCGAACTTAACCACACGAAACTCGCTGCGCGGATCGCGACCGGGCTTGGCAAGTTCGTTAATGATGTCAACGACCGTTGGCATGCCGAACTGCTGATCAACAAACTCTTCAGGCCTCAACTTTTGACTGAGCGTTGCGTTGCCTACCAAGCTGCTTGTCCCTGCGCCCAGCTTCTTAGCCATACGAGCGACGACAGGATAGCTTTCGGGGTGCACGGCCGAGTTGTCCAGCGGTTCATCGCCTCCACGAATTCGCAAGAACCCGGCGGCTTGCTCAAAGACCTTCTTTCCAAGCTTCGGAACCTTGGTCAATTCTTTACGATTCGAAAAGCGACCGTTAGCATTTCGATACTCGACAATGCTCTCAGCCAGCTTGGGTCCGATTCCAGCAACGCGAGACAATAGCGGCGCGCTGGCCATGTTCAAGTCGACTCCAACTTGGTTCACACAGGACTCGACAACGCGATCCAAACATTTGCGAAGCTGAGTCTGATTCACATCGTGCTGATACTGTCCCACACCGATCGACTTCGGATCGGTCTTGACCAGCTCGGCCAGAGGATCTTGCAAGCGTCGAGCGATACTGATGGCACCGCGGACCGTGATATCCAAGTCGGGGAACTCTTTACCAGCCAGCTCGCTGGCGGAATAGATCGAAGCCCCGGACTCGCTAACCATGACTTTCGTGACTTGTAAATTCTGCTCGCGAATCAGTTGTCCAACAAAGGCATCCGTTTCGCGCGAAGCGGTACCGTTGCCGATCGCGATCAGCTCGACCTTGTGCTTTCGAATCAAGTCCAGCAGCGTCTTTGCTGCTCCGACCGCGTCCGATGTGGGAGGCGTTGGATAGATCGTTGCGTTCGTCAAGAACTTGCCCGTCGCATCCACCACTGCAACTTTACAACCTGTACGAAAGCCTGGGTCGATACCGATCGTAACGCGTGGTCCCGCTGGAGGCGACATCAACAGTTCGCGAAGGTTCTTGCCAAACACGGCGATCGCCTCTTCATCCGCGCGGTCTTTCAGAGTGCCCAAGACGCTGGATTCGGTGGCGGGCAACAGCAGTCGCGTGTAACAATCTTCGACAGCTTGGCTCAGCTCTTGATGGAATTCAAACGATCGATTGTGAACCAACTTTGGCCGCAAGTCGCGAAGCACTTGAGCTTGATCCAATTCGACGCCGACCTTCAGCACGCCTTCGGCTTCTCCACGCAACATCGCCAACAGTCTGTGTCCTGGAATTTTATTGATCGGCTCATGGCGATCGATGTATTGCTCGAACTTACTGGCCTCTTCCTTCTTGCCGCGTTTGACCTGCGAAACGACTTGTCCGTGCGACATGGCTTGAGCAGACAGCCAAGTGCGCGTGGCAACGTCTTCCGACCATTGCTCGGCGACAATATCCAGTGCTCCAGCCAAAGCAGCCGCCGCGTCGGGAACTTCCTTCGAAGGATCGACAAACGCCTTGAGCGAATCTTGTTTGCTTCGCCCCAGCGGCTTTTGCGCCAACAGCAGATCGGCTAACGGTTGCAGGCCACGCTCGCGAGCCACAGTGGCTCGAGTACGACGCTTGGGCTTATAGGGCAGGTACAGAATCTCCAGCGTCGCAAGATCGCTACACTGTTCAATCTGTCGCCGAAGTTCGTCGGTTAATAGTCCTTGCTCGTCGATTGTTTTCAGAACGGTTGTCTTGCGAGCCGCCAATGCGGTGGCCTTTTCCAGGGCATCTTCGATAGCTCGCAAAGCGACTTCATCCAAGCCGCCTGTAGCCTCTTTGCGATACCTGGCGATAAACGGGATTGTGTTCCCAGCCTCAAGCAGCACGATCGCCGCCAAAACTTGTTTCAGCGGAAGTTCTAGTTCAGCAGCAATAGCTTTGGCAAAAGTCTCCAAGTGCGTAGTCCTTTATGGCGCGAGGCGTTTGTATTCGATAGACGAGTCTGCTCTTGAGTATCCAGCACCGAGGCCAAACCTTCAAGCCGACTTGGCGCGGTCTGGTAGGTTCTTATCTGCCGGAAAGAACCAGAGTTGAGTTTGTCAACACAAGAGAGTCGGCAGTTCCTATTGATTGCACGCTGAGAGAATCTCCGTGCCTTCGTGTCTCTGTGAGAAGCAACCTACAAAACGAACGACAACCGTCATGCAAGACAACCATGAAGCAAACTCAACCATGGTCAAACCCGGCAGGAGTTTGACCTACTTAATCACTCAGTAATCGTTAACCAAAGCCAATCGCTGGAGGCTTTGGCTGGCTTGGCAAAGTGCTTGTGCGGTAAGTCGCTCGCGCCCACGATGCGAATCGGTCCTGAGTACGCAGCGCTAGATTGAATCGTCAACTTAACCGACTTCGCTGAATCGTCGCCTTTTTTGGAAAGCACCTGAGGTCGGACTCCCGGCGACAACTCATTCTCCAGACCGATCGAAATCTCACCGGCATAATCCAGCGTTCGAGCCACTGCAACAGTAATCTCAATCGGCTGGTTTACCTTGCCAACAAACACATCGCTGGCTACAGAAATCGAATAATCAGCAGCCTCGGGTTCAATACTCAAACGATACCAGTGCTTGGGGCCACCTTCGCGATACATATCATGCACGGCGACAATGAACTTGCCTTCCGCTGGCGCGACAAACGATAACGACGGATCGCGATCTTCTCCAACATCGTCGTTGGTGGCTAACTGCTTTCCCTCGCTGTTGGAGACTGTTAACACTGCGTCCAGTGACGCTCCAATCGACTTAGCGTCAACCGTGATCCGCCATCGCTTGCCCGCGGGGCTTGCGAAGACAAAAGCATCTTGGTCCTTGGCCGTATCGATCGTTCCAGTAGTCATCGAAGGTACCTCGATCGACTGCGGCTGCTGTGAAGAATTCGGCTCAGCTTCTACGAAGACTCCGCCGGCTGTAACGGGAAGAGTCAGAAGACCTTGCATGCCGGGAAAACTCAAATCGATGTTTGAGACTGCTGCGTTAACCGCGGGTACGGTCACTGACTTAGCTTCACCACCAAGATTTACGCCGAACAACTGAAGAGCGTTCTCGCGCTGATTCGACAGACAAGCTGGCACGGTGCGCTCGAGATAGGCCGAATGTGTCAGCATCAAACGGTAGACGAATTTTTCGCCGCCAGCATAAGCAATGGTGCTGTTCGGAGTCTCAGGAAAGGCCAGGACGCGAATCAAGTAAACACCATCGCTGGGTGCCGTAAAATGCAGTTCGGGGTCCAGTCCATGATGGTCCATCTGTTGAGCAAGAACAACGCCGCGAGCGGTCAGTACTTGCAAGTCAGCATCCATCGGCGAGTTCAAGTATCGCTGACCGTCCAGCGAAGCTACAAGAGTCTGACCCTGAGTAAGTGCGACTTGGTATGTATCGACATCGCCATTCTTTTCCAAGCAACCATTGACAGAGATAGGCAGTTTCTCAAATGCCTGAGCTTTGTTGAAGTGATCGTTGGGCTCGGCCTCAAGTGCATCTTCACATTGATCGATGATGAACGGCAGTAAGCCCGAAGCTCCATTGACATCGTAGACGCGAAAGTAACGGACTCCAGGCTTAGCGCTCGCCGAGACTGCGATTGAAAGTTTTCCTGACGCTTCAAGTGGTTGAATTGTCAGGTCTGTTGAATCAGTCCAGGTCTTCACTGGCCAAGTTGGAAACGTTCCGGTCAGCACTACTTCATGCGTCTTGCCAATCATGCCTCCCGCCGGAAGCGAGCGCTGAACCTTGGGCCCATCGGCTGCGATCAAAGGCGAAGTCAACTGAGTTCCGCAGTACAAAGCCGATACAACGGCTAGAGCCACGAGCGTCGAAACATTCAATCGAATCATGCTGTTCAAGGTGTGTCGCTTGTGGTTCGAACCAACCTACATTAGTTCTGAAATGGGAGTTGGATCGCTGACTAGGTGAGCGGGGCGACCTGCGGGCGTGTAGTAGACTCTGTCGGGATCTATGCCCATCTTGAGATAAACTGTCGAAACAAAATTCTCGGGCGAAAGAACGCGTTGCACGGCCGAGTGTCCCAGTCGATCCGTCGCGCCGATGACTTGGCCTCCAGGAGTACCACCGCCAGCAAAGAGAATCGACATTGCATTGGCCCAGTGATCGCGCCCTGGCTTTGTCTCGCCAGCTAGCGTACTGATCTTTGGTGTTCGTCCAAATTCACCCAACGCAATGACCATCGTCGTTTCCAACAGGCCGCGAGAGTCGAGATCGCTAATCAAGGTTGCGACCGTTTGATCCCATGTCGGCAATCGCTTACGTAAAGCATCGAAGAGATTGGCATGATGGTCCCAGCCTCCATCGTTGATCGTGACGAAAGGCACACCGGCTTCGACTAAACGTCGGGCAAGGAGTGCTCGCTGGCCAAAGCTGTTGCGACCATAAGCTTCGCGCAGAGCATCGGGCTCCGAGTCGATATCGAACGCCTTCTGAGCCGCTGGAGTTGTAATCAGTTCGTAACCTTGCTCGTAGTATTGATCGACGGCACTAACTGGATCGGCAGTGGCGGGATCTTCATAACGAGGCAGTCGATCGGTCAGTTGTCGCAGATCGCGACGCGACTGAAAGCGTAGGTCGTTAATTCCGCCGGGCAGCTCGACATCGCGGACGCGAAAGTTCTTGCTGTTGGGATCATTGCTGACCACAAACGGCGCATACTTGGCACCCAAGAAGTTTGGCCCGCCGGAGCGAGACATGCTGGGCATGGAAAAATATCCAGGAAGACCGTGTGGTGCTGGTCGCTCTTTGGCCGCTACAGATCCCATGCTCGGATGGAAGCTCACAAACGCACCGCAGCCAACTGGAATGCGCGGCGGAGCTCCCGTCATCATGTAGTGATTGCCAGCCCCGTGATTGCCTTGATTGTGACAAACTGAACGCACAATCGCATACTTGTCAGCGATCTGGGCCAGCTTGGGCATGTACTCGCAAATGCGAATTCCCGAGACGTTTGTTTCGATCGGCTGGAACTCGCCGCGAATCTCACTGGGAGCCTCAGGCTTGAGATCGAAGGTCTCCAGGTGCGTTGGCCCGCCGTCCATCCAAATCAGAATGCAACTGCTGGGCTTTTTGCCATTCGGAAGTTCTGCCGCATGCAGATCGCGCAGCCGCAATAACTCTGTGAAGCTACCGCCGACAAGTCCACCGATTCCCAACTGCAACCATTGTCTTCGAAACATCGATCAATCCTTATAACTGAACTCGGGTGAATTCATCAACGACCACAGTATGTCTTCAATCATCGTCTTGCGATTTGTCTCAGGCTTAGCGAACTCGGCGAGCAATATCGATCGCTCGTCGTCAGTCGGAAAGCGAGAAAAGGTAGCCAAGTACAGTTCATCAATGATCGCACTTGGGTCTAAATCGCTTTTGGCTAAGCGATTACAACGACCATTCTCGTTGGTAATCTTTTCATGCAGCGCGGGCGAGTTCATCAAATGCAGGGCCTGCGTTACCGTAGAATCTTTGGTGCGTTCGCAAGGCGGATCTTGATTCGCGTCGGGCCGTCCGAATGCGTCCAAGAATTCTGAGTCCACGCGGTTGGTCCACAACTGCATCGATCGTGTCCCCTTCGCTAAGCCGCTGAAATTGTGTTCGACTTCGGTCACGTCGCATACCGCATCCATGAGCACTTCGGCGCGAAGTCGTTGTCGATAGTAGCGCGAGTAGTTGCGATTGTCGGCGTAGTTGGTTGAGTTGGGCCGAGTCTGCAAGGCATACGTCTGTGAAAGGACCATCGTCTTGAGCAGCTTCTTTTGATCAAAGCCCACTTGCCGGAAGTGATCAGCCAAGGCCTGTAGCAAAGCTGGATTGCTGGGCGGATTGGTGGCTCGCAAATCGTCAACGGGATCGACCAAGCCAATGCCAAACAGGTCCGCCCAAATGCGATTCACGGCAACTTGAGCGAAGTACGGATTCTCGGGCGCTACCAACCAGTCCACCAAAGCTTCGCGCGGATCATCCTCAGCGGCGATCTCTTTGACCTCGGACTTGAGCGCTCGCGGCGGCAACACATCACCGCTCAGCGGATGACGCACTTGCCCCGACGACTTCACAAAAACAATCTCTTCACCACCGGAAATTGGAGGCGATAACCCGACGCCTTTATGTCCGATGCGACCGAAGAACGCGGCGAGGCCATAAAAATCAGCCTGACCATAAACTTCGAAAGGATGCTGATGGCACTTAGCACAGTCCAGTCGCACACCCATAAAAAGCTGGCTGGTGATACTGACAATTTCATCCGGTTCGCGACGATCACGGAACAGCGTGACCGCGCCATTCTGCCAAGTGCTTCCCTTGGCCGTTAACAGCTTGCGAACGAACTGATCGTAAGGCACGTTCTGCTGAAACGCTTCTCGCAACCAACCATCTAAGCTTCGCGTCGCTTTGATTCCAACGCGATACGGATTGGGCCGCAAGAGATCGGCCCACTTGTTAGCCCAAAAGTCCGCATATTCGGGGCGCGACAGCAAGGTATCGACAAGTCGCTCGCGTTTATCCGCGTCTGCGGCTTGGATGAACTGCTTGGCTTCGTCAGCGGTGGGTAGCCGCCCGATGAGATCCAAGTACGACCGCCTCAAGAATTTCTCGTCGCTGCAAATCGCACTCGGAGCTAAGTTCAACTCTCTCCATCGTTGGCTGACCAGTTTGTCGATGAAGTTCCGCTGCGAGAATTGTTCGTAGACCGTTTCACTCACAGCCTCTGGACGCGGAATCGCGGAACTCCACGTAGCGATGTGACCCATGTAACGAGCCATCACGGTTGCTTCGCCGGGCAATTGTCCGGCTTTCAACAATCCGTTGCCGCTAACGCTCAACACAGCCGGCTCGTTAGACTGAAATGCACAGTAGTTCGTGACGTTGCGAGTGGACCCATCCGAATAAGTCGCAGTCACCGTCAATTGCTCTTGGTCGCTAGGTGCCATCGAATGCGGTTGAGGCGAGATAGCGATCTGCGTCAACACTGGATCCGTCGCGGAGACTCGCTGTTGTCCCGATCGTATCCACTCGACGATCAGCCGATACTCAGCGCTGTCAGGTTCGATACGAATACCGCCGCCATGGGGAAGTTCACCAGTGGCCTTTTGAACGAACAGACTTTGCTCGGGAGCATTTGGAAAGATACGTCGGCCTCGAGCTTCTTGTACGATCGCTCGAAAGTCCATCTCTGCATCGAATCCGAGCAGCGAAAGAGCGAAGCCATTTTGGCCACGCTGTTTGCCATGACACGGCCCAGAATTACAGCCTCGCGACGTTAGCAGAGGCTGAATATCGAGTTCGAACTTGGTAGCCTTTGCACCAGCGGAAGTTGTCGAACTATCCTCGTTAGCTTTAGTCGTTGTCGTTGTTGTCGTTGTCGTCGTTGTTGGTGGAGGCGGATCGTTGGGCTTAATCGCCCAAGCTTGCCACGAAGGCAGCGTCGCAAGAGCAGCGATCAGCCAAAGTAGAGTCTGACGTGGTAGGAGATCGAACCTAGTCACTTGAAAGCCAGCGCAGGAAGGATGTTGAGGTGGGAAAACCAGCGGTCGGCACAGGTGGGTGGGATTGGATGCCGAGCCCTGATTATATCGTCAATCGCACAGAATTGCTTGGCCAATCCTGGTCAAAAGGTCCTGAAATTGGGCGTTCTAACGACGCTTTTCACTGATCGCCGGTGTCGAGAGCGACCGAACCGTGCGGGGCTTTCAATTCGTCCTCCCGGGAAACGGTTATGATGATTGCACATTTTTTGCGATCACCAACCACCTTCTGCAGGGATTGTCAACGACGATGCAAACGACCGAGAGACTCGAGCAGATTGAAAAGTGGTTGGAGGCACATCGTCCAGACT
>CAYWNG010000020.1:0-23120 GCA_964458685.1 uncultured Pirellulaceae bacterium | reverse complement strand
ATTTGCCAGCGCTCGGTTCCGATGGTCTCCGCGCGTTGAGCTATTCGATTGCTGACAGCGCAACCGACTTAGTCAAGTCTGGTGGATTTGCACTGCGAGCCGGTCAACATGCGAGTGCCAAGAAAATCGCCGAAGAAGCACTCAAGCAAGATCCAAACAACTCAGAAGCTATCGGGTTGCTGAACGCAGCTAACAAAGCTCTTAATCCAGAAGATGACTCCATCCCAACCGGCAAGCTGATGCAGTTTGGTGGCAATGGTGGCGGTGCTACGATTCAAAGTGGAAGTGGCGACTTGCTTGCCAAAGAACTCGAACTTCGTAAAGCTAGTGCTGAAGCGATGGAGAAAGATGTTCGCGTCCAATTACGAGAACTTCGTAGCATGGCCTCGAAGGATCCAACTCTTGCCAAAAATCAGTTGAAGCTGTTGATGGAGCGAGTTGACGATAGCGTTGAACTAGATGGTGCTCTGAAGACTCAACTCCGCGACCAAATTGGATCGACGATTCAAACCGTGACTGTTGATGAGACGCGTGTTGCGCAAAAGGTCATGCAGTCTGAAACTCTGCGAGCACAAGCTGATGCTAAGCAACGTACACTGAATGAAACTCGACGCAGCGAAGAATCGCTCAAGCACTTGGTCGAACACTTCAATGAACTGATGGAAAGACAACGTTATTTGGAAGCATCGAAAGATGTCTCTCCGGAGATTGAAAAGCAAGCACCTGATTCGGTTTTGGCAGAAATTGCCCGTGATGAGAGCTCGTTGTTGTCGAACTACTCGATCCTTCGGGAAACCTTCGAACGTCGTGAACAAGGCGTCGTGGATGCGCTGCGAGGCGTTGAAGAAGCCGCGATTCCTTTTGACGGCACACCATCACCTGTGATCTACCCAGCGCCTGAGATTTGGCAAGCTTTGAGTGCGCGTCGTAAGGAACGTTACGGCTCGTTCAATCTGTCCGGTGGTGGCGACGAGAAAGAGCAGCGATTGTATGCATACTTGAAGCAAACCGCTGACAACTCACTCAGCTATCAAGCGACTCCACTTTCGCGAGTGCTGCAACAACTGGAAGATGAGTTCAAGATGCCAGCCAACACGTTTTGGCTCAACACTGCAGATCTTGAAACTGAAGGCGTCGATCCAGATTCTCCAATCACTATATCATTGCCTCCAGTGAGCTTGCGAAGTGCTCTTCGCTTGATCCTCAAGCCGCTGGGACTAACCTACATCATCCGTAATGAAGTCCTAGAAATCACCACCGAATCAGCCGTTGAAGAAGGGGATGGAATTCCAAAGGTTTACCCAGTTGGTGACCTTGTGGTTCCACCAATGTCCATGGGCGGCGGAATGATGGGTGGTATGGGCGGCATGGGTGGCATGGGCGGCGGCATGGGCGGTATGGGTGGCATGGGCGGCGGCATGGGTGGCATGGGCGGCATGGGTGGTATGGGCGGCGGCATGATGGGCGGCATGGGCGGTGGCATGATGGCTGTCGCTGACGATTCCTCCAAGAAGCCTGCCAGCTCCCGCGACGACATGAACCCAGAAGCTTGGGTTACCAAATTCGAAGCTGCTAGCGAAGAAGAAACCAAGGCTCTCAATAAGGAAGTATCAGCTCTGGTCCATCGTCATGTGGAACTGGCGAAGGCTCATGTTGAAGCTAAGCAGTTCGATGAAGCTCGTGGTGAGTTCCAACAAATCATCAACCTAATAAATGGTCTTCTCAGCGGTGGGTACCCACAGCCATGGATGTACCAAGCACTCAGCCTGAGTATGGACGCTTGCGACTATCCAAACAGCGAAATTCGCCGAGTCCTACTGAGTTCGTTGGATTTTGACAACAACTCCGAGCAGGCCATGGAAATCGCTCAATACATGGCTCGCAAAGGCATGAAGAGTGAAGCTCTTCAGTTGCTTCGAGATTTAGCGGTTGCTCAACCCTTGCGATACGAAATCTATTCCATGGCTTTGCCACTGGCAAAAGACACTGATGAACTTGAGCATTTGCGATGGGTGTGCGCTGGAATTGTTAGTAAGGCATGGCCTAAGGAATACTCCAGCATTTACGATCAAGCAAACGTATTGGCGCAAGCCACGAAGTTGAAGCTTGAACAAACTGGCCTTAAGGATGAAGCCAAGGCCTTCGATGAAGAAATGAAGAATGCCAAGCTGCGTGACTTGATCGTTCGAGTTACCTGGACTGGCAAGGCTGACCTAGATATTCGCGTTCAAGAACCATCCGGAAGTGTTTGCTCAATTACCAATCCAATCACCCTTGGCGGTGGTGTACTAGTTGGCGACACATCCAGCTTGGTTGAAAAGCCTCGTTTGGGCGGATTTTCTGAGTACTACGTCTGTGCTGCTGGTTACGCTGGTCAGTATGACGTATTGATTCGTCGAGTTTGGGGGGAAGTCTCTGGTGGCAAAGCCACAGTTGAGATCTACACCAACTTTGGAACTCCAGAACAACAGTTCATTTCTCAAGAGATTAACATCGGAGAAAAAGCGGCCCTGGTGCAAGTTGAAGTCAAGAACGGACATCGACAAGAGCCTATCGCCGATGCTCAGTTGGCTGGAATCAAGGCCAAGCAATTGGCAACCAGCCGAGCACTTCTGGCTCAAATCGGCTCCTCTGCAGGTTCTGAATCATCACCATCGTCAGGCGGCGAAAGCTACGACAGCGAATACTACAACAGCAGTCGTGCCGACTACTTTGCGATGCGTCAAAATTTGATTCGCAATGGACGCGGATTTGGATTCCCAGGCCGAAATGGCGGGGCTGTTGGTTATCAGCCTGTGATCACCACGTTGCCAGAAGGTGCGTCGCTCTCTGTTTCTGGAGTTGTATCGGCCGACCGCCGCTATGTGCGAATCTCTCCACAACCGTTCTTCAGTGGTATCGGTGAGATCTTCACCTATAACTCGATCAATGGAAATACAGGTAATGGCGGTACTGGAACCGGTGGTTTCGGTGGTGGCGGTCTGGGTGGTGGCGGCGGTGGCGGTGGTGGTATTTTCTAAATTTGCCACTCGTTAGTCACAGGAAACTGTATTCACTTCCAAAGGCGAGTTCGAATTTTTCGAACTCGCCTTTTTTCTTTTTGGAACTTGGATCAATCCAATGCTGGCAAAACCGGACGCTAACGTTTGCATCAGGTTTTCATTGCTTTCTAAAGGCCTCCAGTCTCGAGCCTTCAGCCTGCAATAAGCGGGCTTGCAGTCACTAGGGATAATTTGGGAAAAGAACAGACCTATTAGGCCTAAATCATCCCTTTCACCAACTGCTCATGCTACTGACTCGAATTGATCGGTATCTGCTGTTTCTCTACTTTCGAGTCTTATTGATCTGCTTTGCATCGATCAGTGGGCTTCTGATCGTTATTCACGTCTTTAGCAATCTAGACAACTTCAACAAACACTCAGCCAATGCCAAGATCACGCTGCTAGATATCTTGCTGGAGTATTATGGCCCCTATACGCTCTCTATATTCGAACGATTGAGTGCCTTGTTAGCCCTCTTGGCGATGCTCTTCACTATCGGCTGGCTGAACAAGACCAATGAGTTGACTGCGCTGCTGGCTGCTGGGGTACCCAAGCGGCGAATTCTGTTTCCTCTCTGGCTCGCGTCGTTGTTTGTACTTGTCTCGGCAGCGGTAACTCGCGAGGTAGCCATTCCACCGTTTCAAGACCGCTTGGATCGCAGCCCTCAAGACCTCACCGGAAGCTACCCCCGACCGATTCGCCCCGCTTACGATCCGGATCTACATGCACTAATTCAGGGCAAGCACTTGCTGCCACTCAATAAAGTCATCGTCGATATGCAGGTCAAGATGCGCGGTGGTCCATTGGTGCAAGCTGTTGGAAGTAAGTTGCTCGCTTCTCGAGGGAACTATCTTGAAGCAACCGCGGATCACCCAGCCGGCTACTTACTAACTGACGTGCAAGCTCCGCGAAACATCGACAAGCGTCCCTCAGTGCGCGACGATCAATCGGGCAATTACATGCTGATGACACAGCTTGAACATCCCTGGCTGGAAAGCGGTTCGTGCTTCTTACCAAGCAACATCGAATACGAAAATCTGCGCGGTGGCAGTGCTTGGAAACAGTTTGCATCAACGTGGGAGTTGATCACACAACTAAAGTCGGAAAAGACTCCGTCTTCGGGAGACGATCTACGAGTCAGCATACACCAACGTCTGATCCGACCAGCGATTGACTTTGTCGTGCTGCTGTTAGGCGTGCCTATTTTGCTTTCGCGCCCCGATCGACATATGTTCTGGCTTGCCGGAGTCAGCTTGGCAATCGTCGGAGGCTACACAGCAGTCACCATGGGACTCGCCGCGCTCGGTTCGTCAGGCTATCTACTGACGCCGCACTTAGCTACGTGGCTTCCAATCGTCCTGTTCCTCCCTTGGGGCTGGGCCAAAACATGCCAGGCCATGAATACCTAAGGCTCCAGATTGTTTAACGGCAAGCCGCAGGCGACTGCTTCTCTTCACTCCATGTTGGTCTATAGCAACAGTCGCCTCCGGCTTGCCGTTAAACAATTCATCGCTGCGACTGCTTCCGCACCTCTGCGATGCTCAAGGAATTCTGGCGAACCCCACTACGCAATCTATGAGTTGACCTAAGGCTTCTTGTAGAGAAACGGATTGAGCGAAGGATCGTTGTACATTTTGAACTGCCGATAGGTCTTGTGCAGGGCACTGCCATCGACCAAGTCGCGAAGCAACGCGCGCAACGAGTTACTCAGATCCTTGCGTTGTTCCAGACAAATACTCCATCTACCAAGCGTCCTCTCGCGATGCTCTTGGGAAGCATCCTCGCGATCACACTGTTCGCGATAGTGATAAATGCGCAGCGATAGAATGCTCAATCGGTCGATCACACTACCCGCAGTTTCCGTATTGTGCCTTGCGCCAAGCTTCGGATGGATCGATTCTCGCTTCAGGAACTCGGTAATCCAGTCGTCGATTTTCTCGATGTGATCGTTGCGAGCCTGATTAAGCCGATCGATGTTGCGTTTGACTTGAGCAATCTGAGAATCGGTGGCCTCAGGACTTCTGGCAATATCTTCCTGGTGCCAAAGTTCGAAGTTGTAGAGGTGTTGCTGGCAAATGATTGCTAGCGGTATCCTTGGATCATCAACTTGATCGTTGATTACGTTTTGTTGGTGCCACAATACGACCTTGGCCTCATGCAACTGAATGATTTGATCCACATCTAACATACGATCGCTCTTGAAACGTACAAAACAAGCTGGACAACTTTCTGAAAAGCTACTCCAACATCTTACCTCCGAACCAAGTTACCCGCGGCTGGATGTTCGTCACTCTGGGGAAACTTCGTCGACCTGATAAGGCTTATTGCCCCCGAACTTTTTTGCGAACCTCTACAACGCGTCTATCCGATACAACCTGAGGATTCGTTCTGTCCGTTAGCGGCAGAACCACGCTTGATGCTAGAAGGATTTGCCATGCGTTACAGTTTGTGCCTTGTCGTTGTTGGATTGCTAGCAACATCAGCCAGCCTCAGGGCTCAAAATGGCAACTTCGTACCCGGCTCAGGTACGCTCTTGGAAAAGGTTGGCGACGACTTCGAAGATCCCAACTGGGACTATATCTTCAATGAACCAAAAAGCTCCGAAGAACTCAACGAACGTCAAAACCTACCCCTGGGCAAGTCAACCAATGGTCGATGGTACGAAGGCGCGAAGCGAGGGCAACCCGACATCGTCCGTCGCGTCGAAACACCGGAAGGTGGTTTGCCAGGTAGCACCGGATCGATGATGCTGAAGTCGTTGAAGACAGGCATTCCTGGTTCAACTACGTTCAAGATGCAACAAGAGGATTTCATTCTCAATGTTCAGTATCGCACTGGCGGATCGATTCCAGTTTCGCAAAATCCCAGCGTCACAACACGCATCTACCTTCCTCCGACTTCCGAATGGGAGCGACGAACGGGTCCACACTTCGCATTTCGCGTAGCCCTTGAGACAACCAAGAAGACTCCACGCAAGGTCTTTTTCCTAGGCGATAAAGAAGAGGACGAAGTCTACTGGCCAGGCTTGTTCATCTGCATGGACACCAAAGAACAGACTCGCAGCGAAGAGGACAGCGTTTACTTCCGCGTCCGCGCCAACGGTCAAGGCGGCGATGTGAAGGGACCAGCGATTACCCAAATGGGCTGGTGGACTTTGGGTATTGCCATCTCGTCTAACGGCGCTGTCCACTACTACGCTCGTCCAGGCGTTGAAGATTTGACAATCGATGATTACATCTCAACGCAGTTTCCATACAACTACAAAGCCGAGACATTCCGATCAGCGTTTTTCAACATCGTAAATATGGACAATGGTCGTTCTTGGACATCGACTCTGATTGTCGACGACACCTATGTGTTCTTGGGCAACACGCCAAGCAGATCCTCGGCCGCTCAAATGGCTCGTCGGTCTACGAACGATGCACCAACCGCTCGAGTGGCTCAACAGCCACAAAGCAAACCAACCGGCAAGCCAGCGAGCACGACTCAAGCTCAAACAAAGCAGACTCCATCGAAGCAAAGTCAAGTTCGGCAACCACAAAGCAAGAAGTCGACTGCAACTGAGTCGACCTCTGAGCCCGACATGTCCGGCTCAATCTCCGACGATTCAGCCTACTATCGCTAAGCAAGCTTCGTGCTCGTGCTTGTGCTCGAACGGATTAGAAATTTAGTTCGGCACTTGAACAACTTCACCTTCGTGAATCGAAGCCAGCTTGCGGTGAATCTCCATGTCCATCTCGTAAAAGATGGCATGGACGCTGCCGTCAGCAAGTGCCACGTTCCAGTTGGTACGATGCGCACTACCAAACTCGTGACAAGCAAGGCACGAATTCGGACGGTCAGCATGAGGCTTCCTAGCTGCAAAACGTACGTTGGAGTTCGACGACTCGGGGTGATCGATCCAGCCGGCAATCGGAGCCCGATCACCGAAGTCTTTACCATTGGTGTAGTTGTTCGAACTCATCGCCTTTTCACCAATCATGTAAGTGCTGCTCAGGCCATCAGTAATGCTCGTTGGCTTGGTGTAAGCACCCAACTGCCAGAATCCATCGCTCATCGTGAGAATCTTCCGCGATTCGCTATTGTCCTGAGTATGCGATCCATCGGCCACATCATCCGGAATTGCCGGCCCGCCGTTCATCGCATAATCCATCCGTGCGGATAGGTCTCCAAATCGCGGCTGGTAATCTTCCATCAACGGATAAGCTTCAGCAGATCTTCGGGTTGGACAATACAAACCAGGGATCGGAGTCTTAAGCAGCTCGCGGTCTTGTGGCGTTAGCGTCATCGACTCGGCTGCTCCGTAAACGCCCCAACGCTCGGACAACACGGGCTGCTCCATGAAGATCATCGCTTTGGAAATCCAATTCCAACCTCGTTTACGCGGGTCGGGGCCGCGTCCGAATTGCACAAAAGCGGGAGTCGATTCGCCTGCGTATGCAGGAAAGTACTTATAGGCCGACTCGTAGTTGCAACACGCTAAGGCGAGCTGCTTCAGATTATTGCGACACTGAACCTGCCTCGCCGCTTCTCGGATTGCTTGAACCGCAGGCAAGAGCAAGCCGATGAGTATGCCGATGATCGCAATACAGACCAACAATTCAATTAGAGTGAATCCACATCGCGAAGTGAAAGTGCTTTGTTCTTTTCGCATCGTCATGCTCGATCGATTTCCATTTGCTCGAATGGCCTTTGAACCAACCGGCATTGTATCGCATTCACCGACTTCAGCCAAACAAATAGTTTCGGCCAGTCTTTTGCAAAGCGGCTTAGCTGAAGTCTCACGCCTCACGCCTCACGCCTCACGCCTCACGCCTCAAGTCTCAAGTCTCACGTCTCAAGTCTCAAGTCTCAAGTCTCACTCGCAATCTTCATGCCTTGATCGCACAGTTGGCGAGCCAGTGCAACGGTCGGTGCTTCGGAGATGAAGCGGACAATCGGCTCGGTGTTGCTGCCTCGTACCAGTAGCCAACGATCGGGCCATTCAAGCTTCAGCCCATCCAGCGTCCCGGCTGTAGCATCTTTCATCGCAGCGCACAGTTTTTCGTACAGCTTCGGCAACAAGGCTGTATCCATCTGCACCTTGTCTTTGACCATTGCTAGTGGAGGCAACTGAGCGACATGCTGTGAAACGGTTTGACCCGACTCGGCCAACAGACTCAGAATCCGAGCCATCCCCACAAAGCTATCGCGAACGTAACCCACGGACGGATCGATGGGGCCGCCATTGCCTTCGCCACCAAAGATCGCTGCGTTTGCGATCATGGCATCGGCAACGTTAGCCTCACCGACTGCGGATTGAAGTAACTTGTGTCCAAACTTTTCAGCCACGAATCGGGAAACACTGCTAGTAGCACAGTTGGTCACGATACAACCTGGCTTGCTCACCTTCGGCAAAGCTTGAAGCAGACACAAGGCCAGCGTCAACTCTTCGCCAATGAACTTGCCATATTCGTCAATCACCGCCAGTCTATCGGCATCGGGATCTTGGCAGAAGCAAACATCAAACTTGCCATCCTTCGCTCGCTGACTAACCTCGCCCAAGTTCTCCGCCAGCGGTTCGGGCTTATGCCAAAACTGCCCATTGGGCTCGCCGCCCAACACTGTAACATCACATCCCAGTGCTTCCAGCAAACGCGCGCCCAACAAACCGCCGGCACCGTGATTGCAATCCAACAGAACGCGGAATCGTTTTGACCGCACCAACTCCTGATCGACAGTGCTCAAGACCAAGTTCAAGTGAGCCTCATGAGCGTCGTCGATGGGAATCATGCGGCCGAGGTCATCAACCGAGACCCAGCGCTGCGAATTCGAGCGATAGCCCGCCAACACGTTCTCACCGATGCTCTTCGACAGCACGCGACCATCGCTGCCAAACAGCTTTAGTCCGTTGTACTCTTTGGGATTATGGCTGGCCGAAATCTGAATCCCACCAACTGCCTTGAGACGGCGAACTTGAACACCGACGGTCGGTGTCGAAGCTGGCCCCAGGTCCGCAACATCCAGTCCATGAGCTTGCAAGGAAGCCGCAACAGCAGCCGACAACATTGGGCCACTACTTCGTCCATCGCGACCGATGACCACAATCCCTCGAGGCAATGTCACAGCCAGTGCAGCCGCATAACGAGCCGCAACTAGTGGTGTGAGCTGATCTCCGATAGTGCCCCGCAAGCCACTGACGCTAATGATTGGTTCAGACATGGACGAATTCTTTCAAAGGCGGAGTTACGCAGCATTCACTCGGCAAGATTATAACGACGCTCCACCGGATACCTAGAGCATCCCCCACCTGACTTAAAAGGCGTATTGACGTACAATTTGCGGTTCATTTTTCTCACTGCGCGCCAGTGCGACTCCACCGAAACCGACCGAAACTGATCTTATCGACCATGACACCTCAACAAGCTCAACAGCTCGCTCAACAAGCCGTTAGCGATGGCAAACTCACCGCCGCAGCTCTGGAAAACCTCACCGTTTGGCTTACCGAGGCCCGCTACGCCAAATATCAAGCTTCGATCATCGCGCACATCGAACAAGGTCAGTGGCAAAAGCTGGACGATGTCTTTTGGACAATTATCCCCTTTGGCACCGGCGGTCGACGCGGACGGATGTACGAATTCGGCTCGAACGCAATCAACGAACGCACCATTGGCGAAAGTGCGCAAGGCTTGGCAACCTATATCCTCGAACAACCCGGCAGTCAGTCTAAGCAACTCAAGTGCGCGATCGCTTACGACACTCGCCATCGATCTCGCGAGTTTGCCGAACTGTGCGCGTCGATCATGGTTGCCAATGGTTTCGAAGTTTTTTTCCTAGACGAATATCGCGCTACTCCGCAACTCTCCTTCACGGTTCGCTACAAGCAGTGTGATTGCGGCATTATGGTCACCGCCAGTCACAATCCTCCATCGGACAACGCGGTTAAGGTCTACTGGTCTACTGGTGGACAAGTCCTGCCGCCTCACGACAAGGCGATTATCGATCGCGTCATGACGGTCGACGCCATTAAGACTGTTGACTTTAACAAAGCACTGGCCGATGGCAAAGTGAAGATCTGTACTCACGAGATCGACGGCGAGTTCCTCAAACAAGTCTTGGCTTACTCGTGGGATGGTCCGCGGGATGCAAAGATTATCTTTTCGCCACTTCACGGCGTGGGAGCCTTCGCATGCATGCCCGTTCTGCAAGGCGCTGGATTCAAAGATGTCGAAGTCTATGGTCCGCACTCAGAACCCAGCGGCGACTTTCCCAATGTACCAGGCCATGTTAGCAACCCAGAAAACAGCAAAGTCTTCGACGCCATCATCACGCGAGCGAAAGAGATCGGCGCAGATGGCATCATCGCGACCGACCCCGATTGCGATCGTATCGGTTGCGCTGTGCCGCTGACTCTACAGCCGGGCAGTCCATGGGAAACACTTTCCGGAAATCAGATCGGCGCGTTATTGTCCGACTATGTTTGCAGTCAGTTCAAGAAGCTAGGCAAGCTGAATCCAAAATCTTTCTTGGTCACTACGCTAGTAACGACTAAGCTAACCAGTCGCATTGCCGAAAGCTATGGCGTGCGCAGCGAGAGCAACTTGCATGTCGGCTTCAAGTGGATCGCTGGAGTCATGGATGACGTTGGCGCGGACGACTTTGTATTCGGTACCGAAGAGTCGCACGGCTATTTGATTGGACAATATGTTCGCGACAAAGATGGTGCGGCTGGCACGCTGTTGATGGCTCAACTGATCGCCCAGCTCAAGAGCGAAGGCAAGACACCGCATCAGCGACTGGACGAACTGCTCAAGCAACACGGCTGCCACCAAGAGACACTTGTCAACGTTCAAATGGAAGGCAGCGAAGGCATGGCGCTGATGCGAAAGTTGATGGAAGCGTTTCGCAAGAGCCCTCCAACTTCGCTCGGCGGCATCAAAGTCGCTCAAGTTCGCGATTACAAGTCGCTGACGATTCGCCTTGCCGATGGAACCACCAAGCCATTGGTCGCCCCGCCAGCCGACATGGTCATGCTGGATCTGGAATTGGACGGCAACTACTTTGCAGTGCGTCCATCGGGCACGGAACCGAAAGTCAAGTTTTACATGTTCAGTTACTGCCCACCAGCAGAGAGCCAAGATCTTGGCCAAGCCAAACAAGTGCTCAACACGCGTCTAGCCGCTTTGGAGAAGGATATTCGTGCCTACGTGGCCGAAATAACCAAGTAACCAAGTAACCAAGTAACCAAGCAACCAAGCAACCAAGCAACCAAGCAACCAAGCAACCAAGTAACGGCTCATGCTACGAAGCATTTGAAGGCAATCGCGGGCATTTACTCATGCCTGCCCATGGCTCTTTGGAACATTAGACGCTGTGGCGAATAGTATTTTCGGCTATGATTAAAGCTTCACAACCAACTCATCAAGGACAACGGTCATAGTGACTTCGCGACGTGAAAAGATTGAAAGCATGCTGGTCGAAGAGCCAGGCGATGTCTTCCTGCGCTACGCGCTTGCGATGGAGATGGAAAAGGCTGGCGAGCTTGACCCGGCGCTAGCCGTTCATGCTCAACTAGTTAAGGAGCAACCGCCTCACATCGCTTCCTACTTCCGATCGGCTCAGATTCTGGCGGACA
Source organism: uncultured Pirellulaceae bacterium (assembly GCA_964458685.1). Lineage (GTDB taxonomy): Bacteria > Planctomycetota > Planctomycetia > Pirellulales > Pirellulaceae > Aureliella. The sequence continues at coordinate 11,465 of CAYWNG010000020.1, read as the reverse complement.
TTAACGAGATCGAGAAAGCTCGCAGTTTTCTCCGCGAGGGTATCGAAGCCGCTCGAGCTGCTAAGGATTTTCACGCGGCGGCAGAGATGGGCGAGATGCTTAGCGGCCTTGGTCAATACGGTGAGTGAGAGTTGATTGCTACGAGGTGGATTTATCACGGAATGTGCGAGCATTGCACGATTGCAGTGCCTGAACATTTCTGCCCCTTGCCTTGAGTGAGGCTGAGTAGACCGATGGAAGCCGACTTGGTGGACTTACAGGCCGACCTGCGCGGAATCATTCGCGGCGACGTCTATTTCTCGCCGATCTATCAGCAGTTGTACGCTAGCGACGCCAGCATACATCAGATCACACCGCTGGGCATCGTTCGACCTCGCTCGGTTCAAGATGTCTCCGAACTGCTCAAGTACTGCAACGAACGGCAAATCGCTGTCTTCCCTCGCGGCGGTGGAAGTGGTCTAGCAGGCCAATCGTTAGGACGCGGTATCGTCGTCGACTTCTCGCGCTACATGCGACGGATCTACAAGCCCAAAGGGTCAACAGTTCGCGTTCAGTCAGGCGTCGTGCAAGCCGACTTGAATCGCGAATTAAATCGCAACAACCTCCTCTTTGGCCCCGATCCTCCGACGCGAAGTGTGTCCGCGATCGGCAGTATGATTGCCATCGATGCTGCAGGCAGTCACTTTCCTCGCTACGGTTCGACTGGCGACAGTATTGAATCGCTGCAAGTCGTTCTTTCCAGCGGCGAAGTCGTCGAACTCGCTCAACATGACTGGACCGCCTCGCATGCGAACCAATCGATCGTCGGTAATCTAGCGCAGCAAGTTGGCTTAGTGCTGCAGCAGAACTCCGCGCTAATTGTCAAAGCGCCGTGGGGCGACGTCGCTCGCGGATGTGGCTATCGCTTTGAAAAGGTGCTGGACGGCGAACGAGTCAACCTAGCCAGACTGATCTCAGGCTCCGAAGGAACGCTGGGCTTGATTACCGAGGCTACGCTAAAGCTCGAGCAGATTCCGCCGGTGCGCGGATTGATGCTGCTTTTCTGGGGACGACTGGAGATTGCGGCGAAGGCTGCCGTTGAACTTCAGAAGGAACCGCTGAGCGCATGTGATCTGATGGACCGTCGCTTGTTGGAAATCGCTCGCGAGTCCGAGCCAGCCTATGCTTCAATCATCCCCAAGGGTGCTGAAGCGATGCTGCTGATCGAACTACAAGGCGATGAACCCGCCGCTGTGCGCAGTCAGTTGATGCAGCTTCTACAACGCTTGCAGCGTCGTGGTAAAGCCGTGCTCTCCTATCGCATGACAACCGACACTCAAGAACGCAACTTGCTGTGGCGATTAGCTAGACGCGTTGTTCCGCGCCTTTATCGTTTGAAAGGCAATTTGCGTCCGTTACCTTTCCTAGAAGACATTTCAATTCCACCCAAGCGACTGCCCGAGTTCTTGGTTGAGGTGCAAAACGTACTCAAATCCGAGCGTGTGACGGCAACGCTTTTCGCCCATGCTCTCCACGGCCAAATCGATGTTCGGCCCTTCATGGATTTGGCTAACACCGATCACCAATTGTTGCTCGATCGCTTGTGCGAGGCGATGTATGCCAAGGTCTTTGAATACGGCGGAACGATTTGTGGCCAGCATGCACTTGGACTCAGTCGAGCGGCTTGGGTTGAGAAGCAATTGGGCAACCGACTGGATCTTTGTCGCAAGGTCAAGCAGATCTTTGACCCAACGGGAATATTGAACCCAGGAAAATTCCTCAGCCCGACTCCGCCGCGCATCAACGAACACCTTCGCCCCGTTCCCACCTATCAGCCTAAGCAACAGTCGATTGTGATTGGCAATTCCTCGATTCCAATAGGCAATGCCTTCGAATCGGCCGCGAGCGAACTTGGCTCACTCGCTGTGGACAACATGATGACCGGAGAAATGGCCAAGGTGCCTTTCGACGAAACACTGCCGGTCGTCGATACCAGTGCTTCACAGGCTCCAGCCGAGAGAATTCAGTTGCCGACTTTGCTTGAGTGGAGCGATCAAGCGTCGCTGGCGTACACGGCAAGAAGCTGTAACGGTTGTGGGCGCTGTCGAACTAGCGCTGCAGCCGAGCGGATGTGCCCAATGTTCCGAGTTCACAAAGGCGAAGAGGCCTCGCCACGAGCCAAAGCCAATCTGCTGCGAGGCATCCTCACCGGCTCGCTCGAACCCAGCACGCTGGAAAGCCTCCAACTGAAGGCCGTGAGCGATCTATGCTTCAACTGTCACCAATGCCGCATGGAATGCCCTGCTCAAGTCGACATTCCCAAACTAGTGCAAGAGTCGAAAGCTCAACATGTGGCCAGCCACGGAATGCTGGTGCAGGAACGTTTGATCAATCGAGCTGACTTGCTATCCGCTTTGGGCAGCCGCTTTCCACGATTGGCTAACTGGGCTTTGGGCAACGCGACCATGCGATGGCTGTTGGAAAAGACTTTTGGAATTGCTCAAAGTCGCAAACTACCAAAGGTCTCACGCAAGACCTTCATTAGCTGGGCCACTCGCGAGCGCATGAATCGCATCGACCGCAGCTCCGGTCGCAAGATCCTTTTCTTTGTGGATCAATATGCTAACTGGCACAATCCCCTGCTGGGACGCGCGCTGGTGGAGATCATGCGGCATCACAAGATCAACGTTTACGTTCCAACGCAGCAAACGCCTTCCTACATGGCGATGATCTGCTCGGGCGATGTGCAACGAGCCAAGAAACTGATCGCAACGAACGTGAAGACGCTGGCTGAGGGTGTCAGGCAAGGCTACGACATCGTGAGCTTGGAACCAACGGCCGTTCTATGCTTCAAGAATGAATACCGAAGTCTGATCGCCAATGAAGATACGGAACTGATCGCCAACAATTCGTACGAAGCATCTGCATACCTTTGGGCGATGCACGAACGCAATGAACTTGAACTGGACCTTAAGCCCGTGAACTTCTCGGTGATGTATCACGAGCCCTGCCACTCGCGAGTTCTCTATCAACACCAACCCGCGTTCAAACTCCTCAAGTTGATTCCCGGCCTTCAAGTCAATCATGCCGATGCTGGCTGTAGCGGCATGGCTGGCACGTACGGCTTGCAGCGAAAGAACTTCCGAACCAGCATTCGTATCGGCTGGAATCTGATTAGTCGAATGAAAGAGGCTACGGCTCAAGTAGGCGCGACCGAGTGCATCGCCTGCAAATTGCAGATGGATCAAGCAACCAGCAAGCCAACCGTTCACCCCATCGCCATGCTGGCCTATGCTTATGGACGCATGCCGCAGCTTGCCGCTTGGTTCTCTTCGCGAAATGAAGGCCTGTTGGTCAGCTAAGATGATTCAAATTCGACTCTTTGCCGGGGCCGCTCAACTGGCCGGCCTATCTACGGTGGAACTATCGCCAACGGATCTTCCCAGCAACCCAACCGTTGGCGATGTGGCTAACTGTCTGACGGCACGATATCCCCAATTGCAATCCCTTGCAGCAAAATCAAGGTGGGCGATCGGAAGCGACTTTGTAGAATTAGACTGTCCCGTTGAATCAACCCGCAACTTGGCGATGATTCCTCCAGTAAGCGGTGGATAGCAGCCAACCCTACCAACCTTCGCGCCAACAGCCCATGAACTTCATTGAACTGACGGATCAACCGATCGATGTTGCAAAGGTCTTGCAGTCGGTTTCACATCCCGATGCTGGCGGCGAAGTTCTATTTCTGGGGACAACGCGTCAGTTCACGCCACACCCAAACGCGAAAGCAAACGAAGGTTTGGGCGAAGGATCGGGCGAAGGATCGGGCGAAGGATCGGGCCACGAAGGCATGGTTCCCGCTCAGGGGCAGCACACCGCATTCCTGGTTTACGAAGCCTATCGCGAGATGGCCTTGAAGCAAATGGAACGACTGGCCGAACAAGCCTGCCAGAACTGGCCGCTCAAGTCGGTGGCTCTGGTTCATCGCCTTGGCAAAGTCATGCCTCAAGAAGCCAGCGTGGCCGTTGCGGTCAGCTCACCGCACCGCGAGGAAGCCTTCCAAGCAGCTAAGTGGCTCATCGATTCGATCAAAGCTGACGTCACGATCTGGAAGCAAGAAAATAGCCCCAGTGAAGACGCTCAGTGGGTTCACCCAACCAATTCAGGCGCGGCCCATGAATAGCCTGCCATTGCTGGATCAGCATCATCGCATTCATCGCTCGATGCGTATTAGCGTGACCGATGTTTGCAATATTCGTTGCCAGTACTGCATGCCCGATGGTCCCGTTCAATTCCTGCCCAACCACCAGCTTTTGTCCTATCAGCAAATTGCACAGATTGCGGCCGTATGTACCGAGCTTGGTATTGAGAAGTATCGAATCACCGGCGGCGAACCGTTAGCTCGCCCCAACCTTCACGAGCTGTTCGACTTGCTCGCCAAGATCCCAGGCATCAACGACGTCGCACTAACCACTAATGGCATGATGCTCAAGGACCAAGTCCCCGCTTTAGTTGCCGCGGGACTACGACGCGTGAACATCAGCTTGGATACGCTGCAGGAAGAGACGTTTCAAAAGTTGAGCCGCAGGTCGGGCTTGGGTCGCGTCTTGGAAGGAATCGAAGCCGCCCTAGACCAACCACAACTTTCAGTACGCTTAAACGCGTTAGTATTACGAGACGTGAACCTACACGACGTTGTTGAATTGGTTTTGTTTGCCAAGTCTCGCAACGTCACCATGCGCTTCATTGAGTTCATGCCGTTGGACGCCAGTCGCAGTTGGACTCAAAGCCGAATGGTCTCCGGAAGCGAACTGCGGCAAATGTTGTCGGATCGCATTGGGCCGTTAACGCCAATTGCCTCGCACAATCCCGCTCAACCGTCCACCGACTACCAATTCGCGGACGGCAGTTGCGTAGGCTTTATCGACTCGGTCACTAGCCCATTTTGCAGTCGCTGTGATCGCTTGCGACTGACCGCGGATGGCAAGTTGCGGAACTGCTTGTTTGGCAAGGAGGAGTGGGACGTCAAAACGCTCTTCGCCACATGCAATGATGATCCACACGAGTTTCGACAGCAGTTTGAGAAGACAATCAGAGATTGCGTTCTAGCCAAAGCCGCAGCGCACGGAATCGACAAGGTTCAATTCCAGCCTCCCGAGCGTGCCATGTATCAAATCGGCGGCTAATGATTCGCATCCCGTAACCAACATATAACGACGTGAACATCTTCAAACTCCGTCCTCTGCGATCTCCGCGCCTCTGCGTTTGTCCTATCCTATTTGCAACCGTCTGCCGTTTGAACGACTCCAAAGGCTGCCGTACAAAACCAAGAGACGAAAACGCAGTGGCCCTGAGGTCGCAGAGAATTACCCTACACGCCGCCAGATAACGCCCCTAAAAACCGACAGAAACCACTCGAAAGGAATGCATAGCCAAACTAAAATAGGCACGCCAATCAGTCTGTCGAGGCCATCGGACCGCAGCCTATTGTCAGAATGGGCTGTAAGGCTAGTTCGTAGAATGAGTATCAACAATGATTGACAGCCGAAGCCAACAGTTTCAGCCCGCGACTCACCCTACACCATAACCTCCCGTACTTCTCACGGGCGAAACGCAGTGGTTTTTCGAGAGCATGATGTCCCTCCTCTCTTTGGTTGTTGTGCTATGGACAAGGAGTTTGTCGTGAAAAAGAAATCCTTACTTTTTGCAGTTTACATATTTCTCTATCTGCTTGCTATCATCCCCAATGTATCGGCTGGGCTAATACTGCCTGGAAACGATTCACTTCACATCGCACTAGCTCAGGACAGAGGCTATGTACTACCTTTTTACCGTGGGTCTGATCAGTTCAACTTGAACTTTGCTGGTAGTATCACCATTATCGATGACGGCTCTTGGGGATTAGTTGCGAAACATCAAGTCTTGCAAACTTTTTCCGACCCTTCTAGCTTTTACGGCTCGTATGGAACGTCAGTTACTAACAACTACCTAACCAACCCGGGAACCAAAATCGCAGTCAAAAGCGTTTTCGTGTTCGACGACATCGACATGACACTGGTTCAGTTTAATGCTCCAATCAACGGGGTAACTCCGATACAAAGATATCGTGGTGACGTTGCGATCGGAACAGAAGGACACATTACGGGATTTGGTGTTACCCAATACGTAAATGATCCAAACGTGAACGAAACGGGTGATCGCATGACTGGGTTCGACGTGGTTCAACAATTGAACACAAGTACCTTTACGACACGATTCAACAGATCCTTTGATCCAAACTATAGGCCACTCGAAATGGGTTTAAGAACTGGAGACTCCGGTGGTGCTTTCGAAGTATTCGATTCAGGGCGTTTTTTAGCCGGCTTGAATACTGCAACGACAGGCGCTGGTGCAAATGGCTTTGCCACTGGAAGCTTCTACACTTACATTCCTAATGCAAGGATAGACGCGATCCAGCAAATAACAGCCGTACCCGAACCCAATTCACTGATTTTATTGTCAACAATAGGTCCACTCTTCGGAAGATTTAGAAGACGATTCAAGGGTCACTAACAAGTCCCTATGGAGTAGTGCATTCTCTACCAGGCCTGCACCGAACTCGCTGTAGTCATCCAAGCGTAACTGTCTACGTTTGTCGTGTTAACCCTTAGGCGTCGCATCTGTTTTTTGTTACCACCTTATCACACCTGTTTTTTGAGTTTTTGGAAGCAGTTGCCTGATGAGTTCAGGGTACAGATCCTGCACCCTTATGCGATCATCGAACAAGCTTCTTAAGTACCAAATCGGCGGATAGGCATTCTACCGTAAGCAAATATCTTCGAGCCGTCCTCTGCGTCCTCCGCGCCTCTGCGTTTTGTTCTTCTCCTCTTTGTAACCGTCCGCCGTTTGAACGATTCCAAAGGCTGCCGTACAAAACCAAGAGACGAAAACGCAGAGGCACTGAGGTCGCAGAGAGTTACCGTCTTAGGCTGTTGATTGACGAGGGATGAATTCAAAGATGTTGCCGCCACGGCAACAAAAAAAACCCAGATGCGATGCACCTGGGTTTTTGAGTTTTCGGAAACAGTTGCCTTGATACGCTCAGGGTACAAATCCTGTACCCTTATGCGATCATCGAACAACCAGCGTCGCGAGCTAAAACTACTTGATTTCGACTGTAGCGCCAGCTTCGACCAATTCCTTCTTGACCTTTTCGGCTTCTTCCTTGGAAACCTTTTCCTTGATCTTGGCTGGAACAGCTTCGACCAACTTCTTAGCGTCCATCAACGAAGCGCCGGTTAGGTTCTTAACAACCTTAACGACTTCAAGCTTCTTGTCGCCGAAGGCAGACATGATGACGTCGAATTCAGTTTGTTCAACAGCAGCAGCAGCGCCACCACCGTCAACAGGAGCAGCCATCATCACGGCTCCGCCAGCAGCGGCTTCGATGCCGTAAGTGTCTTTCAGGTAGTCGCTCAGTTCTTTGGCTTGCTTCAGAGTCAAACCTACGATTGAGTCGCCCAGTGTCTTAATGTTGTCAGCAAAAGTTGTATCGGACATGTTATGTCACCCTTATTGGAAAAAAATATTTCAGTTTGAAGTTTTGTAAGTTGTTGGTGCGAAGCACCGGTAATTATCTGCTCAGGCCACTGTGCCTAGCAGAGTTGCTGGTTAGCCTGAGGAGCGACCCAGCGAAAAACTATCGCTATGCTTCGTCCTCCTTGTTTTCAATCATCTTCTTGACTTGGCCAGCAATCTTCGAAGCAGGACCATTTAGCTGAGCAGCCAAATTAGCACCTGGGCTCAGAATCTGACCTACCAACAGGGAGATCTGTTCTTGTCGGTTAGGCCACTTGCTAACCTCAAGAACCTTCTTCGCCGACAAGGTTTCGCCGTCCATCACGCCGCCTTTGAGTTCGAATTTCTCGAACTCCTTGATCTTGGCGATGGAGGCCATTTCCTTACACAGGCTGACAAAGTCTTCACAGCCCCAAACGACTGCAACAGACCCGTTCACATCATCAAACAAAGGCTGTAGACGAGAGTCAACTACGGCCCGAGTAGCCAAGCTTCGCTTGACAACAAGCATCGAAATGCCCTTGTCTCGCAAGTGCTTGCGAATCTTATAGGTTGCGGCGGAGTTCATGCCGATGCAGTTCGCAACAACAGCATCGTTGATTCCGTCGAGGCGATTTTTAATATCGCTGGTGATTAAGTTCTTAACGTATTTGCTCATGATCGCTCAATTTCTTGGCGTTAATGCTTACGGGGTTTAGCCAGCCACGCGAACGCTTGGTGACATGGTTGCACACAAAGAAACAGTTCGGATGAACGTGCCTCGGACCGCTGTTGGTTTGACGCTGTTCAGATAGCTCAAAAACGCTTCCACGTTTTCAACAAGCTTCTCTGGAGCAAAGCTCAGCTTACCGACAACCGCGTGAACATTCGCGCCTTTGTCGTTACGGAACTCTACCTTACCAGCCTTGTATTCCTTGATGACTTTAGCCACATCGGTGGTCACCGTGCCAGATCGTGGAGCAGGCATCAATCCGCGAGGACCAAGGACCTTACCCAACGGACCGACAACACCCATCATGTCAGGCGTAGCGATACAGACATCGAAATCTGTCCAGCCTTCTTTGATCTTCTTGGCCAGATCTTCTTGGCCAACAAAATCTGCACCCGCAGCTTCGGCTGTTGCAGCAAACTCACCCTTGGCGAATACCAGAATGCGTTGTGTCTTACCGATACCATGAGGCAGAACGACCGAACCGCGGACGATCTGATCAGCTTGCGCTGGATCGATACCAAGGTTCAAGTGAATCTCGACGCTTTGGTCAAACTTACGAGCTGGAAAGCTCTTCAGAATTGACACGGCTTCTTTCAGGTCTACTGGTGTCTTGCCCTTAGGGTGCTTAGCCACCATCGACTTCATTGCTTTTGATACTCGTGCCATAAGATTAGCCCTCCACTTCCAGGCCCATGCTTCGGGCAGTGCCTTCGATCATTCGCTCGGCATGCGCCAAATCACGTGCGTTCAAGTCAGCCATCTTCTTTGTGCAGATGTCTCGAATTTGAGCTCGAGTGACTTTGCCAACCTTCTTCTTGTTGGGTTCACCCGAACCACTGGCGATACCAGCAGCTTGCTTCAGCAGTGCAGCCGCAGGTGGACTCTTCGTTACGAACTCGAAGGAACGATCGCTGTAAACGGTGACTACTACAGGAATAGGCGTTCCGTTGTACTCGCGAGTTCGCTCGTTGAACTGAGACACAAACTGTCCCAGGTTAATACCATATTTACCCAAGGACGTACCAACAGGTGGCGCTGGCGTTGCTGCGCCGCCAGGCACCTGAAATTTGGCTTGTCCAACCATTTGTTTGGCCATATCGATTTGACTCCGCTGTTTCTCGATGGATCAGCTTGAAAACTGAAGATCGACGCTACTCTATTAGTGATTTCTATATGCTTGCCTGGAAATGAATTCCAAGCGGCTAATTTCTTGGTTGCTGGACGGATGTGGCTAGAGCTGTTCGATCTGCCAGTGATCCAATTCAACAGGTGTGCTTCGTCCGAAAATATTGATGATCACGGTCACGCGTCCGTTGGCTTCATCAACCTTCTCGACTTCGCCTTCCAGATTTTGGAAGTTACCTTCTTTGACTCGTACCCGATCGCCTGCGCGATAAGGAATCGAAGTCTTCATGGGCTTGTCACCATCTTCATCGGGTTCCTGCTTCTTGACGATTTTGGCAACGTCAGCAGGATCCATCGGAGTTGGCTTGCCACCAGAACCGGTGAAGTCACCGACGCCTGGTGTTTCCCTAACCAAGAACCAGGAATCATCAGTGATCGCCATGTAGGCCATCAGATATCCTGGATAGAGCTTCCGCTTGACAACGCGGCGAGTACCGTTTCGAGTAAACGTAACAACGTCTTCGGTGGGAATTAAGATCTCCCCGAAGCAATCCTCTAACCCAGCCAGCTTGATACGCTTGTGCAGGGAGTCGCGAATGCTATCTTCGCGATTGAATGCGACCTTGATGATGTACCAGTCCATAGCCGGTACACTTTTGGTTGTCGAGTCGGATTGTTGTTTGTCACTCACTGATGAGCACCCCCACGCCAGTACAAGCGATCGCGGTTCTTGACCTCACCGAGGCCAACTCCCGCAGCCATCTCCTGGCTAGGAAGAGATAAAAAATTGAAGGTCGACAATTTACTCTCGAAGCATCGATCCCTTCAAGAGCCTTTCTTGCACTACGGGGCAAAAATCCCGGTTTTGGTCACTGAACTAGCGGATCGACTAGGCAATTCCAAGCGTCACGAACAACACTCGCCAAAACGCATCATACAAAAACAGTAGAACTGACATGAACAGGATGGTGAAGATCACCACCATCGATGCTCGAATTAGTTCTTTTCGGGTTGGCCATGAGACTTTATTGAGCTCGGCTTCAACCGAAATCAGAAAATCCGCAAACTTCGGCCAGTTTACCAGGCGAAAGCCTACCCAGCCGCCAACGCCTGCAATTGCCAAGGCAACCAAATACCCGACCGCTTGATTGGAAATCATGCTGGAAAGGTAAAGGCTGTGGCAACGCCAAGCAGCAGCGCCTACGAAAACCCATATGGCCAAGCAGGTTAATTGGCGCACCATCCGGCCCTGGGTTCGCTTGTACAAACCCGCGGCGAATAGTTCTTCGATAAATGTTCTCGAGCTCGAAGGATCTGGAGCTCTTCCACCATAGGTGGCGTCTTTTGTATTCATTTGTCGCTCGACAAGAGCAGGACTATCAAAACTGGATTGCCCCGCGGCGGCATAGAGAACAGCGGGCCTTGCGGCACACAACTCAACTTCGCCAAAAGGGATAGTAAATCGACCAGCCGCTAATCTGACAGTGCGTTGAATGCAATGTCAATACAGATTCTGCGAGACCGGCGGACTAGCAGGGGCGGAGGGACTCGAACCCGCAACCGCTGGTTTTGGAAACCAGTGCTCTACCAATTGAGCTACACCCCTAGCATTGCGAAAGAAGGGCTGTCGCAGCTTTTGCCACGACAGCCATTTCGTTTCGTCAATTTCTGTTCATCAAGCTGCTCAACGGGCAGTCGAGCAGAACATGACTCAACTACTCGAGGATCTTGGTCACAACGCCAGAACCCACGGTCTTTCCGCCTTCACGAATCGCGAAGCGAACGCCGTCGTCCATAGCAATCTTCTTTTGCAGTTCAACTTCGATCTTGACGTTATCGCCAGGCATGCACATTTCTGCACCCAACAGCTTGGCCGAACCAGTTACGTCAGTTGTTCGGAAGTAGAACTGAGGACGATATCCACTGAAGAATGGTGTGTGTCGTCCGCCTTCATCCTTGCTCAAGCAATAGATCTCAGCTTCGAACTTCTTGTGTGGAGTGATCGATCCTGGCTTGGCCAAAACTTGACCACGCTCGATGTCTTCACGCTTCATACCGCGGAGCAAGCAACCGACGTTTTCGCCAGCCTTTGCTT
>CAYWNG010000019.1:0-23338 GCA_964458685.1 uncultured Pirellulaceae bacterium | reverse complement strand
CTGCCAAGCGGTGGAGTTTTGTGCGATTGCTGACGTGTGATTGAGAATCGCCTGAATACTAACCACTGTCTGGCGACGGTGGCTACGAGAACCGTTACGAAAGTCTTCCACTGTCTGGCGACAGTGGCTACGAGAACCGTTACGAAAGTCTTCCACCGTCTGGCGACAGTGGCTACGAGAACTGCTACGAAAGTCCTCTACCGTCTGGCGACAGTGGCTACGAGAATTTGGTTCAAGTAGACTATGGCCTCTCACAAATCTCGGCGATACTGACGTTATGCTTCGATCAATTCAACTTTTGGCGATCTTCTTATGCGGCTTAGGCTTCGGGCTTTCGCGGCAATCACAATCGCACTTGCATTCTAAGTCACCGTCGCAATCTTCGATTCTATCGTCGTCTACGAACAAGATTTCTGCACGAGCTAACGCGGAACTTGCGTCGATGCAATTTGGCCAAGGCCAAGAGAGATTCGGAGGCATGGGAGGCCAAGGTCGTGGAGGAAGGCAGTCGCAGTCTCAACGTTCTGATTATCCACAGTGGGATCTCAATCCCAATTTCAAGAGCGATGTGTTTACGTTTGTTCGTATTCAGTTTGATTCGTTAGGTGGAGGTGGTCGCGGGGGTGGACAAGGCTGGTCGAACGATTTTCCGGATTGCGATTGGAATTTCTCTGTTCGCTTAACCCAGCTAACTTCCTTCAAAGTCCATCCCGAAGGAGTTCGACTGCGGTTGAGTGATGAAGCACTCTTCGACTATCCGTTCATCTTCATGACCAATCTGGGAGCGATGCAGCTAAACAGTGTCGAGGAGAAGAATCTCGGAAGGTATTTGCTCAACGGCGGTTTTCTCATGGCCGATGATTTTTGGGCCGCCGCCTCGTGGAATCATATTCGCCAACAGATGCAAAAAGTGTTGCCCAATCGCGAGCCCGTAGAACTAACGCTCGACCACCCGATCTTTCATACTGTCTACGATTTGACCGCTCTGCCTCAAGTTCCCAGCATTATCGCCTGGCAACGCAGTATGACTTATGAGGATTGGCATGGTCCCTTTGAGCGCGGCGATACCTCGCCACATTTTTGGGGATACTTCGACGACAATGGCCGGTTGATGGCGATCTTCTGTCATAATAATGATCTCGCCGACGGTTGGGAACGCGAGGGCGAGAATCCCGAGTACTTCAGAAACTACTCGGTGAAATGGTCTTTTCCGTTTGGCATTAACATGGTCGTTTACGCCATGTCCAACTGAAGATAGTTGGACTGCTTGATGCTAACTCTTGAGGACAGGCATGACTAACGGTTGACTGCTCAGTTCAACAGTTTCTACGGAACCGAACATAGTATGGCTGCTAACGTCATGGATTAGCACCGACATCAACTGACCAGCCTGACGCTCGTTGCCATCCCATACGACGATACGATCGCAATGAGTTCTTCCAGTCATTTGTCGCAGCGGTCCTTCTTCGCCTCGCTTGATAGACATCTTGCTTGGTCCTTCGACCAACACTTCAACGCGTTGACCCAAGAAGCGCAAGTTGTCTTCTTGGCAGATTTCATTTTGTACCGCCAAGAGTTCTACGTTGCGTCGTTGTTTGACTTCGGCTGGTACATCGTCTGCATAAAGTTCAGCGCCTTTGGTTCCGGGGCGAACTGAATATTGGAAGATAAAGCTGTTCTTGAACCGGCAACGCTTTACCAACTCGACAGTCTTCTGGAAATCCTCGTCGGTCTCACCGCAGAAGCCGACGATAAAGTCGCTGGAGACTGCCGCGTTGGGGAGTATCTCCTCAATGCGTTCGAACATTTCGTAATAGTCCGCAACGGTATACCCTCGCTTCATTCGCTTGAGTACTTCATCGGAGCCGCTTTGAGCTGGCACGTGAAGGTACGGCGAGCACTTCGGGAGATCGCGCACGGTCTCGAGCAAGCGACGCGTCATGTCTTTGGGATAGCTGGTCACAAACTTGATGCGCTGGATGCCGTCGATTTCGTGAATCTGTTCCAGTAGGTCAGCCAGTCTCGTTTCTTTGTCGCCATCTTTGTATCGATAGCTGTTGACCGTTTGCCCGAGAAGCGTGATCTCTTTGCAACCTTGTCGAGCCAGTTCATGAGCCTCTTGGATGATGTCTTTGGGCGAACGACCTTGCTCAGGTCCGCGAGTCATCGGCACGATGCAGTAGGTGCAAAACTTGTCGCAACCGATTTGAATGCGCAGGTAGGCTTGGAAGGGCGTCGGTCGCATCGATGGATCGCGAAGCGGGTCGAAGGTCTCGTGGCTGCGTCGAATGTCTTCCTGAGTTCCATCGCGGCGACCGAGACTTACGGCCATCTGCTGACCTTCGCCTTGTTGAATCTTTTCGAGCAGTTCAGCGATGCGATGCAGTTGACCTGGCCCAACGACTAAGTCCACATAGGGAGCCCGATCGAAGACCAACTGCTGATCCTTCTGGGCCATACATCCCATCACGCCGATGATCTTCTCCGGATGCTCGGCCTTGAGCATCTTAAGCCGCGCGAGTTGATTATAGACTTTCTCTTCGGCATGCTCGCGGACGCTGCAGGTATTGAAGAGAATCGTGTCGGCCTCAGCGACGGTTGTTGCCAAGTCGTAGCCCTGTCGGCGCAAGCTGGCCACCACCATTTCGCTGTCCAGGACATTCATCTGGCAGCCCACAGTTTCGATGTAGAGTCGTTTCAAGTTGCTGGCCATTATGGTCATGAAGTTGCCACGGTTGGTCGTGAAAGTTGCCACAGTCGGTCGTGAAATTCGCCACCGGTAAAGCGGGAAATTGTAGTTTGCGACGAGCTTTTTCACAATCCAAACTCGAATCGCTACCATTGGCCGCATCAAGGACAACAACACGGCCGCAATGATTAATGCCACAATAGATAGGTCCGCACGCCGAATATGGTCGCCGAATATGCTCTTTGCCCAAATTATCTGATGTGGGGGTGAACGCAGTGTTTCCTCGGGGGCTTTGAGATTTCTGGCGATTCCAACGCCCTCAGTCATTGTGCCCTTTTTTTGACAGTGGCCTTTCGAATTTTCGACTGTGGCGTCTGGGTAAAAGGAGAGAACCACACTATGTTGCCGCCGGGACCTAAAGGCAGTTTATTTCCCACATTAAAGTTCATCCGCAGCCCGCGAAAGATGCTGGAGCAGTGGCGGGCCGATTTCGGTGATCCCTTTCTGCTTCACGCACTTAACGGTCCGATTGTCTTAACCGGACGTGAAGATCTGATTCGCGAAATCTTCGGTAGCGATCCAGACCTGTTTGATCAATTCGCCATACAGACGATCCTGCCTGTGATGGGAAGCGGGTCTCTGTTTGCCATGGTTGGAGGCCAACATCGCCGCGAGCGAAAATTGATCATGCCGATGTTTCATGGTGACCGCATGCGATCTTACGGCAAGAACATGTGCGATTTGTCTGTGCAACTTGCCGAAGCGAAGCTGGCGGCAGGACGCCTAGAGACACTGCCCTTAATGACGGATATCTCATTCGGTGTGATTGTGCAAAACATCATTGGCGGTGCTGATCCCGCTGAGCTGGACGGTCTGGTTCAAGCTAGTCGCAAAGTCATCGAAGCTATTCGACCTATACTTCTCTTCACTCGCCGATCCCACATTTCTTTCTTGGGACTAACCCCCTGGGATCGCTTTGTTCGTGCGAAAGAAGATCTGTTCCAAAAAATCGACAACATCATCGATCGACGTCAGGCGGGAACTGGAGCCCATGATGACATTCTCTCGTTGTTGTGTCAGGCTACCTACGAGGATGGCCAGCCGATGACGCGCGAGCACATTCGCGACGAACTGCTCACGTTTCTTTTCGCAGGTCACGAGACGACCGCGCTTTCGATGACATGGGCCATGTACCACCTCCACCGACATCCCGTTGCGCTCTCCAGACTTTTGGTGGAACTGGATCAGTGCGGTGATGATCCGGCTGAGTTTGCCTCAGCGGAGTACTTGAAAGCTTGTGTGCAAGAGACGCTTCGAATTCACCCCATCGTGACCGAAGTCGTACGGAAGTTGAAGCAGCCTTTGCAGCTCGACAAATTCACCATTCCAGCCGGATACGCCGTCTCGCCCGTTACGGTTTTGGCTCATTACAACCCAGAGGTCTACGTTGATCCGGAAGCGTTCAAGCCCGAGCGATTCTTGGAGAAGTCATACTCGCCATTTTGCTACATGCCATTTGGTGGTGGTCATCGACGTTGTATTGGCGCAGCCTTTGCAACCTATGAAATGGCAATGGTCTTGGGAACGCTACTCAAGCGATTTTCATTCGAGCTCTTAGAGAAAACAGAGGTCGTGCCAGTTCGCAAGAACGTCACGATGGCACCGTCGAGCTCTGTGCCGCTATCGATCAAGCGTCGCTAGACCGACTCAATCTGCGACAACTCAATCTGCGACGACTCAATGCTGCAACGACTCATTTGGGCAAGCTAAGCCGGTACGAGCTTAAAAACGGTAATCTCGGGGCGGCAATTGAATCGAACTCGAAAAGTGTGGCCTACGCCACGAGTGATGTACAACTGCTGTCCTGGTCCCAGATCAAAAAAGCCGGCGGTGTAACGCATGTTTTTCACTGGCAAGATTGGAGGAGGCAAGAAGGGCGGTTTGCATTGTCCGCCATGTGTGTGACCTGAAAGCACCGCGCCTTGAAAGCGACTCCAATCATAAGTATCGCAAGTATCTGGATTGTGGCATAAGCAGATGGTCGCTTGGTTCGGATCTGCCGATTGCAGGATAGCTTGTGGATTGCGACGAGGCGACCAGTAGTCGTCCAGTCCTAAGATCTCCAGTCCATCAATGCTCAGGCGGTTGTCTCTCAAGACCTGAATTCCGTGTTCTCGAGCTGTATCTACAACTCGGTCCGCTATGTTCGACTGTGACCATCGAAGGCCGTAGTCGTGATTTCCTAGGCAGGCCACCGATCCCAGTTTGGCTGGCTTGAGTTCGCTTAGCACGGACTCTAGTTCAGCTCCAATGCCTCCTGTGCGATCAATGAAATCTCCTGTGATTGCTAGCAAATCTGGCTCAAGGCTATTCACCGTGCGCATAGCTGCCTGCAAATAGCTGGTAGTAACTTGGCCGACGTGCAAATCGGAGATTTGTACGAGCCTTCGCCCAGTCCATTGTGATGGTAGGTTGGGTATTTTGAGATCGACATATTCAACTGCCAGCCAACGCGGTTCGATGAGAACCGTCCAGCCTGCCATGCCGACTCCAGCCGCGCAGCAACTAACCGCTGACTTCAGCCAGAACCTTCGCGTCCATCGGCGGCGTGTTGTGGATGGGTTGATTGAGTCGTCTGGCATGCCAAGTTTCGAGGGAGGAAGTGGGTCGATAATTACGGAAGCACTCAGGATTATGAACCAAGGGTGCAAAATTGCGAATGGTTGAACGTGCGATTGGGACGAGAATGTCAATGGTTGGGCCGCTTAGTCGACCTGTGTCGTGATTTTTCTGGAGTTTGTCCCCAAGAAATCATGCTCATGCAGCACGGGAGTTTCCTGTGGTAAACGACTGAATCATGGGATATTTTCCTGAATCGAAAAACTGAAGCCATCGTTTTGGTATAGTATCGCTGCCTGTCCCGTTGGAATCTTATGGGTTCCGCTGACTTTGGCCAAGTTTGCCCACGTCCGATTGTTTCCGCTGGCTGTTGCTATGCGGAGTATTGCAAGGTCTCACTTACGCCAATCTGGTATTCTTGATGGACGCAGGAACGAATACGAATGTGCCGTTCGTTTATGAGCAATCATTCGAACATGAAAGAACTGAAGTTCTCCAATCGATCTATCGTTGGCATATCGAGAGCGGCGATTTCGCGAAGCTGAATCTTGACGGCTTCGAGTCTCTGATCTTGATCAAGAATGCTCAGCGCGTAATCACCTTTAATAACGCGAACTTCAGAAGATTCATCATGGCAGGACGATCGGCCGAGGGCCTGCGTTCCGAGCAGTTCTTGTCGCCGCACGTTGCGAAGATTGCATTAGCCGGTGATCAAATGATCTTGGATGGAGTTATATCCATCGAGGCCGAGCACCTTGCCGCATGGGAAGGCGGACGAGCGGTGATCATGACTGCGTACAAGAAACGACTGGATGATCTCAAGAATCCGGCTTGTGCCATCCTGATGATGGCCCGTGCAAAAGACTTCGCTCGTTCGACAGAGTTTGAGCGACGATTGAGTCTTAATGAAGCCCTAGTCCTGCTCATGCAATTGGATGAAAAAGATCGCAGAATATGCAATGGCTTGCTTGCGGGCGACTCAACCAAAGAGACGGCTGATAGTATCGGAATGACTCCCCGAGCTGTGGAGTTACGTCGCCAACGTATTCTTGATTTGTTCGGATTTGAAAGGCCTATAGAAATTGTGAAGCTACTTGTGCGACTCGAAGAGAGCGGTTTGATTAGTGACAAAATCTAAGCTCGACCTTGGGTTAGGTCGGATTCCTGTAGGTCAGATTCGGTTAGGTCGAATTCCTGCTGTGTCCCAGAGATCTCAATGGCGAGAGTCTTAGCTAACTGCACTGGCGACCGAAATCGTCTCGTAGAAACACTGCTGCCCAAGCAGTTGTGATAACGGGGCCATCAACTTCGACAGCATTTCCTGTCCAGCCCACTCATCGCAATCAGGAATGCAAAGCAGGATTTCCTGCGAATCGCCTTTGGCCATCACGACAGATACCCCCAAGGATTCACGTAGGAATTTGGAAATCTGTATCATTGGGTTGGGGGACTTTTCCAATAGGCCGACTTTCGCGACATAGGAAGTGCTTCCCAGTTCTCGTGCACGGCGGTTCTGCGCTGTCATAAAGCGGTTCCAGGCAGTGCTACTAAGCAATCCAGTTTCGGTATCTACTAACTGGTCAATATCCAAAGCTCGAGAATTTTCTCGACGCGACTTCAGTTGCAGGTCCATGGAGAGCAACGTGCTTAGAATCTTGCTATAGAGTGCGAACGTTCCTTCGCTTCGCTCGATTTCCTTCGGCTGCGGCTTTGTAGCTACACCACAAAGAGTTCCAAAGACATGGCCATCGCTGTCGCAAAGCGGGTAGCCGACGTAGGCTTCCACGCCAAGTTCCCTCGCTTGCGGCGCAGATTGGTACGCCGGAGCGTCGGTTAGGCTAGGTACGATATTTGGCCCTTGGCCCTCCACCATGCGCTTGCAAATCAGGTCTGACCACTTGAAAGCCTTTCCTGGCTGCAATCCGTAGCGGCCATCCAAGGCCTGGACTATAACAGCCTCATCTCCATCAAGACGGGAAACTGTCCATAGATCAAACCCAAATTGGTGGTGGAGATACTGCAGAATCTCCTTAGCAGCAGCTTCAAAGCTGGAGTAGGGTGAGAACACTTGCAAAGTCCAGATCAATTAGGGGGCAACTGGATTTTGAGAGGTTGGGGCAACTCAAATTCTTGAATCTGCCACTGTAGCACGGGATGAACTTCCATCAAGGTGGCTAAACTTATCGTGCTCTGCTCCCTTGCCTCAGCTCAATTGGGTGAACTTCGCGTCCCGGGACCAAGATATCGGATTTGCCAACGAATTTAAACGAGTCACCTTGTGCAGAGAATCGAGGACTAGATGAACGCCACAGCTCTCAACTACAATCAGCCCTACATGCAAACTATGCACGCCGAAACCAATCACTCTCTAGCGGTCGGGTATGTCTTGTGGCTGCTTGGATTCTTCGGCGCCCATCGCTTTTACTATGGTCGCCCAATTAGCGGAGCCATCTATTGTTTGACATTTGGATTGTTCTTCGTCGGATGGATTCTCGACCTTTTCTTCATGCCTTTGCTAGCTCAATCGGCTCGACGCGACAACATCCCAGGTCCCTTCGACCATAACGTGGCTTGGCTGCTACATTCCTGTTTTCTTCTCGGACTGCTTGGGCTACATCGCTTTTATCTAGGAAAATGGGTGACTGGTATTGTTTGGTTGCTAACCGGTGGCCTCTTCGGAATCGGCTTTATCTATGACTGGATCACTTTAAATGATCAAGTCAACCGAGCCAATTACTTAGTTCGATAGACTTCGACCTCACTGGTGAAGCCAAAGAGCTTTGAAAAGCCTCCCATCTCTGAAGAATGGAAGTCCTTGTAGGTCAGTCGAATATAACGAGCGGCCGTATTTGGAAACACAGCAGCAGTTCGTTCGGCCTTGCCTTGACCAAAAACATGTGAGCCAACCTCTACAAAGTTCTTTCCATCTTTACTAATGGAAACGGCAACAGTTTTGGTTGATCCGACATTAGGGACACCGAAGCGAACTTGGTTGATTTCCATCGAACTCTTCAAGTCAATCGTTACATGTTTTGGAAAAGCGTCCGATACTCCCGTTGCAAAACACTGCGGCGCAGCGTTGCCCCAATTACCATCGGTTAGCCCAACATTCCATCCCCATGGATTCGGATCGGAGCTGACAAACTCGCAACCCTTGGCAAAGTTCTCGCCCAAGTCAGGATCAACAGGCCAGTGCGTGTGAAATGAGGTGGCTTGCAGTTTGTCTCCATTCATCAAGTTGGGCA
The DNA here is from genome assembly GCA_964458685.1 of uncultured Pirellulaceae bacterium. Taxonomy (GTDB): domain Bacteria; phylum Planctomycetota; class Planctomycetia; order Pirellulales; family Pirellulaceae; genus Aureliella. The sequence goes on along the minus strand of CAYWNG010000019.1, from coordinate 14,785 downwards.
TGGCTAGCTTGCTCCACGCAAATCGTACCTGCTTTGGCGCGGCAACTTTGTCGGAACTCACAATCACACTATCCCCATCGATCTTGGCTTCGGCTGCAACAAATACACCATCGGCAGCGGCGATCTCGAAGTTCGACAAGGGCTTGCCATCCCGCGATTGCAAACCGCCTTTGGTGTGCTCAAAGCGAACTCGAATCGCCTTGCCATCCACTTTGTGAGACGCGTAGGTAGGGCCACTTGGGTCAATCTCCGACTTGCCATAGTCGCGAGCCAAAGCCCACAACGCTAAACGTCGCGCGACCTCTTTCTTGTTCGCTGGGTGGATGTCCGGGATTTCTGCGATATCGCTGATGACGGCCATGCCAGTGTGTGGAAGAGTTTGACATCGCTGTTGTGCGATCCAAAACTGCGGCAGAATTTCTGGGTCCTCTTCTCCATACTGGAATGGTGCAATCTGCACAAAGTAGAAAGGCAGCTTTGGATTCTTAAAGGCTGTTCTCCACGACTGCAAAAGCGCAGCCGTTTTGTCGACGTATGCAAAACCTTCGTTGTGATTCGATTCGCCTTGGTACCAGATCGATCCCTTCAGGCCAAAGGGAACCAGTGGATGAATCATGGCGTTGTAAAGGGCTGTAGGTGTTCCCGCATCGCTGTTGAGCGACGTTGGTTGCGGTGGCATTGCTGGTGCACCGCGTCCAGATGCTACGGCTTCTTGAGCTTGTTTGAGCCACGTTTCAACTGCCGCGAAATGCTCTTTGTGCTTAGCCTTGTAAGCTTCGTTGCCGGGCAGTTGCGATACAAGTGTTTTGCTAAACTCAGCCAAGGCAGGTACGGCTGAAAATCCTGTTGGATCGGTCCAAGGTTCAATTCGCGTTCCACCCCAAGCACTTTGGATTACGCCTATGGGAACGCCGATCTCTTGATGTAACTTCAGGCCAAAGTAGTAGCCCACAGCCGAAAAACTTGCGACGCTTTCAGGTGTGCATTGTGCCCATGTTGCGTTAACTGATTCTTGCGGTGTCAGGTTGGCCACCAGAGGAATTTGTATCAGACGTAGTTGTGGGTGATTGGCTTGCGGAATGTCGGCTTTTGAGTCTTCCTTCCACAGCATTTCCCATTCCATATTCGACTGACCTGAAGCTAGCCAAACATCGCCGACCAGCACATCCTTTACGGAAACACTCTTCGCGGAATCGCTCTTCAGGTAGACCTTGAGATCTCGGCTGGTTGCGTCGGCCTTGAGTGCATCCAATTGGACAGACCACTTCCCGTCGGCACCGGCCTTGGCGGATTTCTTTTGTCCAGCAAATTCAACTACAACTTCTTCGTTGGGGTTGCTGGTGCCCCAAACAGCGACTGCTTGATCTCGTTGCAAGACCATATGATCGGAGAAAATGGATGCAAGCTTAAGATCAGCCGCTTGTCCGCAGATACATAGGAGATTTAGGCTCGCGAAGACTAGACTAGAGAGGATCGGCTTCATTTTGAGCTCGCTTTGAGAGTTTCTCGGAGGGAATCAAAGGTGGGTTGAGGTTCTCTAGAGTATCATTTCCAATTGACGATACAACTCGAGACTTGTGAATTGTTGAACATACCGGAGTATGGTGCCCGTTCACTTGTTCGGCTGTCAATCACAATCAAAGTAACATTCCATGTCCCTAAGCGTCTTTGATCTATTTTCAATTGGCATCGGCCCTAGTAGTTCACACAGCGTTGGTCCTATGCGAGCTGCCGGGTTATTCCTTGAGCAATTGGTGGCAAAGCAACTCTTCGATACCGTTGATCGCGTTCAGGCTGAGCTCTACGGCTCCCTCGCACTGACTGGCAAAGGTCACGGCACCGACACCGCCATTATGCTGGGGCTGTTGGGACAACGACCTGATCAAGTGGACCCGGATCAAGTTGAACAAATGATCGAGGGCATTCGGAACAGCAATCAGCTCTCCTTGAGCGGAACGCGTCCTGTTGCATTTGATCCCGAAAAATCAATCGTCTTCAATCGCCGCAAGAGTCTGCCGTTTCACCCCAACGGCATGAAGTTGATCGCTTACTCGGCGGAGCAAGTTGTTTTTGAAGAGACCTACTATTCCGTCGGAGGCGGCTTTGTGCTCACAGAGCAACAGGCCGCGACTGGCTACAGAACTCCGGATCGACCACCGGTTCCATTTCAGTTCCAAAAGGCCCGCGATCTGATGAAATTGTGCCAAGAGCAGCAATGTTCGATCAGCCATATCGTTCTCCAAAACGAATTGACATGGAGGTCCGAGTCGGAGATTCGTAGCAAGCTACTGGAAATTTGGGAAGCGATGCAAGCTTGTGTGCAACGCGGTTGCAGCCGCGATGGTGTTCTGCCAGGTGGTCTACATGTTCAGCGCCGAGCGGCCGCGTTGCTTCGAAGTCTGACTAGTCGACCCGAAGCTAACTTGCGTGACCCGCTGACAGTGCTCGACTGGGTCGATCTTTACGCACTGGCTGTCAACGAAGAGAACGCGGCCGGTGGCCGCGTGGTTACCGCTCCGACCAACGGTGCCGCTGGCATTGTTCCAGCAGTGATGCACTACTACTGGCGCTTTGTTTATGGAGCCAACGAAGATGGAATCATTCGCTTCTTGTTGACAGCGGGTGCAATTGGCATGCTGTACAAGCTGAACGCATCGATCTCAGGTGCTGAAGTAGGTTGTCAGGGTGAAGTCGGTGTCGCTTGTTCGATGGCCGCGGGTGCCTTGACTGAGGTGTTGGGTGGATCGATCTATCAAGTCGAACAAGCCGCCGAGATTGGTATGGAACATAATCTAGGGCTCACCTGTGACCCAATCCGTGGACTGGTCCAGGTGCCCTGTATCGAACGTAATGCAATGGGGGCAGTTAAGGCGATCAACGCCTCGCGGCTTGCTTTGCGAGGCGACGGACAGCATCGCGTTTCGCTTGACAAAGTAATTGAGACGATGCGGCGAACGGGAGCCGACATGTCGAACAAATACAAGGAAACGTCGCGCGGCGGATTGGCGGTTAATCTTACAGAGTGCTAAACTGCTCTTTTGAGGCTTCCGCAAGAAACGAAAAAACCCGGCGGACGGCCGGGTTCTAAGGTTTAGCTTTTTCAGAGGTAGATCCGCTGAAACACTACTCACGTGGGCGAATAACGCCTGTCAAACCTGCGTAGTCAACGCGGTCGTCGCGATGCCAGAGTGGCTGGCCTAGCTCGACGCGCTTGCGTAGAACTTCAATCTTCTCAGACGATCCAGCAGGCGCGTCTGTTGGAAGAAAATACTCGGTCGCTGCTGGATCAAAATCTTCGTCGTGACCGTACTTAAGAATGGCTTCGAAAACGTTTTTGCATACATCGCTCATTGCAAATTCCTATTACTTTGAGGGGGGGTATAGGTTGAACAGCTAAGGCTGTGAATCGTGTGGTCTATGCGCCTGGGCTGGGCGTTTGGTCTAAATCGTGTCTCATTGGGGTGGCTCGGACCGCTTGGTGCGATGAGCTATGGGTGGATTATTCATGGCTAGGTAACGAAGTCAAGAAAATTTTTTGACGAATGACGAATTGCTCAACCGTAGGTGGCAGGCCAATTTACGTCTCGTGCGATCAAGTAAAGTCGCCCGGTCCCGGTGACTTTGAGGCAGCCAGCCTTCAGCATCCGCTTTTCTCTTTGGGAAGCGATTTTCATCGCCCTTCAGTCGTCTTAAAGTGAAAATTGGTGGCGTTCATTGAGATGTTTGTGGTGAACCGTACTTATGGTGTGATTGCGCCGTTGCTTTGCATTCAATTTCCGTTGAAAGGTCGCACAGCAATTTAGTTCAGTGGGATTTTTTGTCGCAGGTCCAGGCTCGGCGGACACTTGTGCACCATCGAGCTAGGATGGTCTTGTTCACCTAAGCCCTCCGAGAGAGGAATGGGTAAGCGAACAGCCTGAATACCTTCTGTTCGAAAGAGATGCAGTCCTGTCCGGGGTGTCATTTCCTGGGTGGCGGCATTTTGGGGCGTGGTTTAGGTGACTTGGCAGTGGCCTCGGGCGATATTCGCCAGTCCACTAAGGCCTTTTGCAGGTGCTCAATCATTGGTTCGGTTGCCTCGATTAACGCCAATCCTGGCCTCGAAGCAATCAATTCAGCACCTACAGAGCGGATTAATTCTGAGGCGTCTTCAATAGGCGCCTCGTCTCCTCGGTAAAGCGTATAGCGTGCCATGTCGGTCCAACTTATTTAGGGAGCCCGGCTCCTTCGAACGAAACTCCGAAACCCAACGACTTACAGGCGTCCATAAGCAGCTTGCGAATTGTGTCGCTTCGCAGAGCGTCTCTGGGCATAGCCATTATTGCAGGATTTGCCGCTAGAAGTCGAGCGGCCATTCCCGCCACGGATGGACTTGCCATCGAAGTCCCGCTCATCGTGCCGTAACCACCTGGAAACGTCGAGATCACCGCGGTACCAGACCCCGCAGCATCGAGATCAGCACCTACATTTGAAAACCCAGCAACATAGTTCATCGGATCAGTGCCAAAGGGGGCCAATACATCAGGGACATCGTTAGAAGTATCCGGAAACAAACCTTTTCGTCCAACCGCAGATACTGCAACGCAGTTTGCATCGGATCCTGGAAAGCCGACCGGCAATCGGCCGTCATTTCCGGCTGCTGCAACAGCGAGGATGCCATTCTTTCTCGCTTTAGACAGGGCGTCCGAAATTGCAACATCTGTTACGCCTTGATCAAAGCCTAAGCTGAGGTTGATGATATCGCATTTGTCTGCGATCGCGCGTTCGATTGCGTCGATTACGGCGAAGCTAGATCCGCTACCGGAATTCCCTTCCTCGAAGACGCGATAGATTCGCAGCTTAACGCCTGGCGCGACTCCTCGAACACCAGCGGGTGCCGAGCCTCTTGCTGCAATTGTTCCTGCTACGTGAGTCCCATGAGCTCCATCTGGACCAAAATCGTTAGCCGGTCGATCTGATCCTGGGACGCAGTTTGCTCCGCCTTCGATTGCTGACGCAAGGTCTGGGTGGTTAACATCCGCGCCTGAATCAATGACTCCGACGCGCACACCCGTTCCATCTGTTAGGGCACCAGCTTTATGAAAGAATCTCAATGAGTCTTGCTTTGCAAGATCGATTGGCTCAAGAACAACTTTGATCGAGCTTTTTGAAACCGTAGCATTTGCTTTGAAGTATCCCCACACTCCCGCTTCTTCGTGGTAGACGAACAGTTTGTTTAGCTTGGGGATAGATGCGGCGAAAAATTTGAACTTGGCCTTGCCTGAAGAGTTGGTCTTTTTTTGAAGTGCATCTTGGCTGGTTCGAAATGCAATCACGTCAGCCCCCTTAACGGGCTTCATGTTATCGCCTCTCAAGACTTGTACGGTAAAAGTGGTCGAACCTGTTGCAGCCAATTGAGCACTCGCGGTTTTGGCAGCCTTGGGCGGCAAGGTCACGCGTGGAGCTAGTGCTGGTCGACAAAATGTCTCTTCGATAACACGAATCCCAGGGTTCTCCCGTCGCAGAGCAGCAAGGACTTCTTCCGAAGCGGAAACCAATTTGACGCCATCTTCGTGCAGCGACTTGATCACTTCGATTGCGGGGCCCGCAGAAGAAACGATTTCATCCGCTGCCTTCTTTATTGATGCTGATGCCTTTCGGACTGTACTGAGAAGTGTTTTGGCTAACTTGTTCGTAGCGGCGACATCTTTAGGCGTTAACTGCAAGGTAGAGAGCAGCTTTCTTGCACCCTCTGTGACTGGAGTGGAAGAATCGGAAATACGAATGCCTTCCATCGGCAAGATAAGAAATCGCTTAGTCGCCATGTTGCCAGCCCTTGTAAATGAACTTTAGTAGTAGTTAAAGTGTGAGTTCGCCATCGGAGTCGCCAAAAGTCTTCGTTGGACAGCCAAAATGGTTGAGCATCGAGACGAAGAGATTGGACATGGGCTGATCGGGAACCTTGAGATAGCGGCCAGAAGAGTATTGTCCGCCAGCTCGACCAGCAAGCACCACTGGCAAGTTGTCGTGGCTATGTCGGTTGCCGTCAGCTATCGCACCACCGTAAACGATCATCGAATTGTGCAGCATGCTACTGCCATCCGAATCCTGCATCTTGTTCAATCGATCCAGAAACCTCGCAAAGCGGTCGATGTAGAACTGGTCGATTCGAGCCACTTTCGCGGCAAGCTCTGGGACAGTTTGGTAATGCGTCAAGTGATGGTGGCCCTCGGCGATGCCAATCTCAGGAAAGGTTCGATTCGATCCGTCGTAGGCCAAAATAAGCGTTGCGATACGAGTGGAGTCGGTTTGGAATGCCAGCGCCATCATGTCGAACATGATATCGATGTGTTCAGCAAAAACCGGTGGAATGCCATCCGGCGTCGCGAGCTGCGGATTGGGTATGGTACTGAATTGTGTAGCCGAGTTGAGTCGCAGTTCAATCTCGCGAACTCCCACAAGGTATTCGTCCAATTTCTTTAGGTCGTTCGAACTCAATTGCCGTTGGATGCTCTTGGTGTCTTCCAAAACGAAATCAAGAATGGACTTTTGAGTCGATTGCCGCATCAAGTAGTTCTTACTGCGCTCTTCGGGCGTTCCTGCTCCGAACAATCGCTCAAACACGGATCTAGGATTAGCATCGGGAGTCACTGGTGTCGTTGGTGAACTCCACGATAGGTTGTATTGATAAGCACAGGCGTATCCCGAATCGCAACCGCCCGAATTGCGAATCGCGTCGCAGGTTAGTTCCAACGATGGAAAGCGAGTCGCTTGGCCTACGCTCTTCGCCGCCACTTGATCCACCGAGGTTCCTACGAAGATGTCCGAGCCGGCTGTCTTGCGTGCTCGTGCGCCAGTTAAGAATGTCGCGCTGGCTCGCGCGTGATCGCCTGCTCCATCACGGCCTGCAGTGGCGTTTTCATGCTTCAGTCCACCGATCACTTGGACTTGGTCTTTAAGACTCGCTAAGCCTTGCATCGTCGAATTCAAGTTGAACTCGCTAGCTTCACCCGTTGGAAACCAGTGGTTCTGCTGTACTCCGTTCGGAATGGAGATGAAGGCCATCCGAAGCGGCATACCCGAACGTGTCGTCGCCCGTCCCAATGTGCTGTTGGTCAACGGAGAGCATGCGAAGGATTCCAGATGCGGCAGCGCAATCGCAGCTCCGATGCCTCTCAGCAAAGTTCGGTTCAGCAAAGTTCGGCGATCGAACTTCGGTGCCGCGGAGGTTGAGGATTGCGACTGCTGACGGTTGTTGTGAGACTGCGACATATTGAATTCTCTAACTGCTTGTAACTGCTTGGATTGATCTGGTGATAGATCGATGGTTCAGGCTCTGATCATCCGCCTTGAAGGCTGGGCTCGATCCGCCGTTGTCTTTGGAACGCTGGCGATTGAATGATCCCATAAATCAACTCTTCGAACTTCCCGCCGTTACCTGTTAATCGCTCGACCAAGAGATCCAGCGTGTATTCATCATAGTAGTCGATACCGCGACCCAAGGCATAGACTAACATTTTCTCCGAGATGCAGCGATAAAAGTCTTCGCGTCTTTCCGTTGCGATAATCTTCCGCAATTCGCGAAAGTCTTGAAACTTCTCGCCGGTAATCAACTGACCGCTTGCGTCGATGGGCTGGTCTTTTTCTTTCTCGCGCCATACCCCCAAGGCATCGAAGTTCTCTAGGGCAATACCCAATGGGTCCATGCGCGAATGACATGACGAGCACAACGCATCTTCGCGGTGCGCGGCCAGTAGTTCTTTCAAGCTTGGCTCGCGACCACCAAACTTGTTCGAAGAATCTTCCAAAGCTGGAACGTTGGGTGGCGCGGGTGGCGTCGGTGTCCCAAGCACATTCTCTAAGACATACAAGCCGCGCTTGACGGGGGAAGTTCTGGTTGGATTGGACGTGACAGTCAGCATCGTGCCTTGAGTCAGAATGCCTCCGCGAAGGCTATCGGCAGGCAATTCGACGCGACGCATCTCCTGACCCTTCACGCCTTCGATGCCGTAATGAGCCGCCAAGCGTTCATTCAGAAACGTATAGCCTGGGTTGATGACCTCTGCCAAGTCGCGGTTCTCGTTTGCAATAAACTCAAACAGCATTTCTGTCTCACGACGCATGGCAGTACGAACTTCAGCATCCCATCGTTCCTGGATCTTCTTCAGTTCTTGAAAACGATTGCGTCGCTTTTCAGCTTCTGGATCGACTGGCGTTCCGGGCGTTGCTGACCGACGTCCCTGCCGATTGGAACGTATGAATTTTAGCAGCTCGTCATACTCGGATTGTAAGCCGTAAACGGCGATTGGGTCGATCGAGACCTTTTCAACATCGCGAGTCCTTAGCCATTGTCCAACAAAGTTCCTTACGAGCGACTTTGATTTAGGGTCAGACAACATTCGAGCAATAGTAGGTCGAAGTTGCTCCCGAAGTCGTCCGTGCCGGGCCAAATGAAACAGCTCATCATCGGGCATTGTTGACCAAAGGAAATAGGATAGTCGAGAAGCCAGTGCATATTCATCGACAAGCGGAAAGCGTTCGTCCTGCGGATAGAAGTTTGGCTCTTCGATTCGAAAGAGAAATCTAGGCGAGGCCAACATGGGCACGATCGCATGCGCTACGGACGATTCAAAGGTCGCTCCAGGTTGTTGGTTGTGCTGCTGGACGATGGCAACTAATCGTTCCAGAGAATTTTCGTCGATCGGTCGGCGAAACGCTCGTTCACCAAACCTGCGAAAAATCTCGCGAGCATAATCTGCTTGCCCCTGTGCGTCTTCGGGTGCTTTATCGCGCGTGAAAACTCGATCGTAGCCCTTGGGGTGCTTCCAGTAATTTCGATCCGCGGGACCTCGCACCACAACCAGTTCTACATCTAACTCGGCGAACGAGTTCTCCTGAGGCTTCTCGGTTAGTTCAATCGGCGTAAGCTCGAATTCGAGCCGGTACTTTCCAGGCTGCCAATCTTTGTTAAAGCTGCGTCGGTCTCGCTTGGATTCGTCCCAGCCGTACTCGCCCGAGAACAACTCCTGATCTTCCAAGCGACAAACAACCTTGCAGCGTTGCGGCGAGAACTCGAACGAACCGCCCGATTTAAGAGTGATCTCTAGCTCATATTGACCTGGATTAGAAATCTCAAATTGACAGCTCACTTGCTGTGAATTGTTCATGCGCATGTTGTCGGCGTTGCGTCCACTTTCGCCGCGAATGTCGAATGCTCGGAAGCGTTGCTCGGGGATTTCGTAGTTGACCTTTGGCACAGCTTCATTGACGATCTGAGAAGCGGCCGCCAAGAACTTTTCAACCACCATCGGAGAGAGGCTTAGCGCATCACCGACGTTATCGAATCCAAAGCCCGTGTCATCGGGAGGGAATGCGATATCAGCGTTGAATTCCACGCCCATCAAATCGCGAATCGTATTGGCATACTCGCGGCGATTCAGTCTTCGCAAAGTAACTCGACCCGGATCTGGGTTACTCTTGTCGATCTGCATCGCCTCAAATTTGATCCAATCGGCGAGTGCATCGACTTGTGGCTTGCTGAGCTTTGTTTCCGCGGAGGGTGGAGGCATCGTACCTGCGCGAACGTTTGCTAGTACCTTCCACCAAGCTTGATGCGCTTGCTCCGAGGCCGGTTGACTCAGCAAATCGTCTAACTTGAAGTTGCCTTCGCTGGCGCCATCGCCGTGACAGTCGAAGCAGTTTTGCTTCAAAGTCGCGAGTACTGAGTCTTTCTTTGATTGGACGTCTTGTGAAACTGCAGTCGTAGAAGAACTGCAAGTCATCAGTACAACAGCAATCGAAGCGACCAAGCGACGGTATCGCAACATGGGTTTCTCATCATGGTTGGATGGATCAGTCTTTACGTGGGATGCATTTTAGCCAAAATCCACGTTTGCGGAGGAGGTTTTTTGTCGGGTGTGGTTGAGGCACGAAACCCACCATGCCTCCTCCATGATCCCACCATGCCTTTTCAATGATATAGCGTGGGTTTGGAATCTTGGCCCACCCAACAACTGGAGTTCGTCGATGTGGATACAACGTGAATTTTCCTTAACCGCCAAACCAAGGGGATTTCATCTCATTACTCGCGAGGTTTTGGCTCAGGTGCCCGAGATCTCTAAGTTACGAGTTGGCCTTCTGCACCTTTTCATCAAGCACACCTCGGCTAGCCTTACCATCAATGAAAACGCTGATCCCGATGTCCGAATCGACATGGAGACCTACTTCAACGCTATTGCTCCCGAGAATGGACTTCCGCTAGTCCATACGATCGAGGGCCCCGATGACATGCCTGCACATGTCAAGTCTTCGTTGTTGGGGTGCAGTGTTTCAATTCCCATTTCAGGCGGTGACTTGGCCCTAGGAACTTGGCAAGGAATTTACCTATGCGAGCATCGCAATCGTGCGAGCCGTCGACAGTTGATTGCCACGATTCATGGCGAAAGCTCGTCACAAAGCTAGCCTTTTGTTTTTCGCAAATCGAGTTGGATTTGGATGACGGTCTATCGTCACAATAACGCTTTGGAATTATCCTGAAGAGTCGCGGCCTGCCAAAAGCGGCCGTCAGCCGACCGAAAAGCGCCCTCCCTCCGACCGATATTCTAAGCTGATGCCCACACCGACCGCTGGCAATAGCTCGGAAACCGATAACGACTTAGCCCCCAAGCTCAACGAGCAATCCGGTTCATCCAATAGCCAATTGGATAGTTTGTCGTTACTCGATAGGGTGCTGATTCAGCATCTGCCCGAGCGATTTAAAGTTCGTAAGACTCTTGGTAAGGGAACTTACGGTATCGTCTATTTGGCTCGCGACGAACGTCACAAACGCGATGTAGCGATCAAGATCCTTCGTCCAGAATGGATGGCGGTTACGAATACGAAGAATCGATTTCTTCGTGAGTCACGAGCAGCCGCAAGGTTGAATCACTCTGCGATTGTTCGCGTTTTGGAGTCCGACGAGAATGCGAAGATTGCTTGGCAAGTTTGCGATGCGATCAACGGCGACTCGTTAGCGGTGCTCCTTAGTCGCGGGCCCATGGAACCCAAGGTCGCAGCGCATCTAATTGCCAAGTTGGCCGATGCAGTTCACTGCGCACACATCAATGGAGTTGTCCATCGCGACATCAAGCCGGAGAACATCCTCATCCAAATGCCGGACTCGGGATTGCTTGCCGATGCGCAGGTCTTCCTTACGGATTTTGGATTAGCCAAGATACGTGACGACGATCTTGATCAGAGTCGTTCGGGTACGCTCGTGGGAACGCCTCGCTATATGGCTCCCGAGATGTTTGATCTGCTCGATCATCGAGCCTTGCCGTCGACCGACATTTATGCCCTAGGTGCGATCCTGTTCGAGTGCCTGACGGGTCAAAATCCGTTTGGTGAATCTTCTTCAATCGTTCAGCGCATTAAGCAGGGGTTAACTCTGCATCCATCGCCGAAGCAGTTTGTTCCGGGTTTGTCGAAGGACCTTGAGACAATCTGCCTGAAGTCCATGGCGCCTGATCCGAGTAAGAGATATCTTAAGGCTGACGATTTAGCCAAAGATCTAGACAGTTATGTTCGGGACCTTCCGATCAAAGCTCGTTCACTAACGACATCCGAAAAGATCGTTCGTTTCGTTCGTGCACACCAAGGCCTGGTAATTGCAACTAGCGCGATCATTATCTGTCTTTCCGTTATCGCTGTGATCTCCTTGCAATCTCGCAATACAATTCGCAAGAAGAATATCGCCTTGGAAAGCGTCAACAAGGAGATCGAAGCCGCTCGTGTCGAAGCGGAACGGCTAGCCGCAATAGCCAAGGAAAATGAAGCCAAAGCAGAGATCGAACAACAGAAGTTCGCTGCCTTAGCTTGGTCTGGCGGCATTCGCGAAGCTTTTCGTTATTGGGAAGACTCGCAGTTGTGCGAAGCCAAGCAGTCTCTCGCAAAGCTTGGTCAAAGGTACGACGATGCCAACAGACGGTTGGATTGGCAGTTACTTGCTTCGGAACTCAATGGCCAATTCCAAGAGCTACTGAAGATCGATTCGAGCATCGAAGAGATTCGAACGATTCCAAACACTACGCAAGTGGCAGCCGTATCCAGCAACGGGCATCTTTACGTTGTCGATGTAGCTACCGGTGAAGTTCTCAAAGATATCGAGTCAGAGCTTCCATCGCTGAATGCTCTGGCCGTACATCCCACTGAGCCTTATCTTTTATTTGGTGGCGTCACCTTCCCCAATCGTCATATCGCATCGATCTACAAGTTCAATTTGCAAACAGATGAGCTGACGAAGATCGCTGACGGTTTCGAAACGACTCTCGAGTCCCTAGAGATCAGCCAGGATGGCAGAAGCGTCCTAGCTGCATCGCGGTATCGGAATGTCAAGTTGTTTGATCTGGACACTTTTTCAAGCCAAGAATTTCCCGCTGATCGACGCAATACATGGATCGCTCGTGTAGCCGGAACAAGAAAGTTTGCCTATCAGAAGACAGATACTTTTTTGGGGTTTGTCGATGGATCAGCAGGCAAGCTGGGATCGTCGCCATCCACTATGAAGACAGGGGGGATCATCCAATGCGGTGTCGGAATCCCCGGTACATCCTTGGTGGCTATTTCCGAAGATGGTCTTCAAGGGATCAGCGTCATCGATGTGGCATCGCGTTCTATAGTGGCTCGGCTCACACATCAACGCATTTTGAAGGTCCGATGCATGCGCTGTAGTGAAGAAGGATCGCTGCTGTGCATCGGTTCGGAAAGTGGCGATGTTGTCTTATGGAAGTTAGACGATCAACGATGGTGGCGACTCCATAGAACCGACTCCAATCTTATTGACATCGACATGGAAAGCGATGCTCCTGCAATCCTATCAGCAACTGGACGTTGGCATATTGCCAACAGCCCGATCATGTCAATCTCCATCGCCAGCGACAAACTGGTTTGTGGATCACAATCAGGTGACTTTCTTACCCTTTCACTTGCACGATGGGTGGCGACAGGCGAAAGCGAAAAGTACCAACTACACACCAAGTCAGCGCGAAACTTCGAAGTTGCTATCGGAAGCGACTTGAACACGATCGCTTTGCGACGTATCGGCGGCAGTACCTATCTTTCTCATTTGGGCCCTGATCGATGGCCGCCCGCCGCAGAGCAAAGCTACATGGGCTCAGCTTCGAAGTTTCCCCAACCAAGCCAAAGCGGTTTGGTTGCCTCGCAGATTCCCCTGCATGCAGTTCTTGACGATACAATGATGGTTCAAGATGACTTTTCCAGCAGCCATCGCGCTCGTAATGTTGTGGCCGGACGTAACTCGAACTTTGCATGGCTAAAAAGCCTTTCCACTTTGGTTTTCTCAACCGAGAACGTTTCCAAAGAGATTGAGTTGGATTTCGCTCTCGATAAAGGAGAAGAGTTGCGAGTCGTCAGCGTATCACCAGATTCGAGCAGAATTGCTGTTTGTGGCTCGCGTCGAGTCTTTGTGATCAATACGGTGAAGGATTGCTTAGAGCGAGAAATTGGGAAGCTGGAGGGGTCTCCCTGGACTGTCGATTGGCATCCTACCGAAAACCGAATCTTAATCGGCGGCGAGTTCAATGGAGTTTACGAATGCGATATGGAAACCGGTGAGCTTAGTTTTCCATCCAGCTTGCCATCACCGGCTATTCACACGCTCTATGCAGTTCAAGGAACCACTGTGGTTTCGGCACACGCCGATGGAACCATTCGCGTTTCAAACTTAAAGACAGGTGAGCAACAAAGTCAGTCCGCACATAAGTGTCCTATTCTCTGTATGACGCTTTGCAATACAAGCTCCATAGGGCTTAGCGTTGATGAAGAGAACAACGTTGCCTTGTGGAGATTCCCGACGCTCGAAAAAATAGGCCGCCTCATCCCTGGCGAGTCGCACATGCATCACGACATCCATGTCCGGCCTAGAATCGCTCTCTCAGCCGACTCGCGTCGACTGCTGTTGATTCACAACAACGATCGACAGCCCGAGTTGCGATTGTGGACGCTTAACAACTAGAAGGTCACTTGCTCTCCGAAATTCTCTTTTGGTCCTGTCCACCTTTGACGGTATCCAGCGTGATCTCACCCTCTAAATTGCCTGAAACAATCCAGCGAACATAGACGACGCTCTTGCCGCCGATGACTGGCAACTTCATCACGCTTGGATTGCGATCCTGGATCGTTGAGCTTCTGAAAAGCGAGTCGGACGAGTATTGGCCCAAATGAACCTTCAGGCCAGCAGACTTAAGGCTCACAAGATTCGGTCGTGTGATCTTTTGATTGCGATCCACGGTTGAATGCGTAGGAGTGACTCGCAGGTTCTCAACCTTGGCGGTAACTTCAGTCAGACCACCGTTCAGCGGCTTGGTCATGACTTCACGAATCTTCACCAACGGCATTTGGTCCGCGTGATAGATCGTGAAAGCCATATTGCGATGGCATTCCTCTTGGAGCATGAATGCTGGAGGCTGGCGACCCCAGTTCTTCTTAAGTCCACCAACTTCGACTTTGCCATAGACGGGATGGTCTACTTCCACCCAGTCCACCAAGCCGTCTCCCATCAGTAGCAGTTTGTCGAACTCGTGGGTTTGATCGTTGCTGCCTTCTTTGGAGTGAAAGTAGTTGTAAGGAATGAACAGCTCGTTGGTAAACGTAAAGATGCCCATCATCTGATGCAGCCAGTCAACTTCGCCTCCCCACACTTCATACAGGTCATTGGCGACGTTCAAGTAGCGGTAGCCTGGCAGCATCTTCTCGCCGACCTTTCCGATTTCGTCGTAGACGCGCAGATCGCCCGCTTCGTAGGCATCTT
>CAYWNG010000018.1:0-23719 GCA_964458685.1 uncultured Pirellulaceae bacterium | reverse complement strand
ATGTGATGCTGGAACCAAGCGAAGATAGCGGACTTAGTGAGCGAACTTCAAGCCGGTCAACAGGGGCGGCTAGTGTAATGACCCTGGAGTTGAACGAGCTATCCAAATTCCGCGCTAAGCTGGCCGACTTCGGACTCGCTCGACGCACCGATGCGGCCGTGTTGAATCCGGAAACATCAGTTGGCTCCGACGAACAGGATTCGAACCGACTGCATGGCTTTGCGGGAACTCCTGCTTACGCGAGTCCCGAACAATTGCTCAGCGGTCAACCAGCGACACAAGGCACAGACATTTGGACGGTTGGTGCGACGTTGTACCATCTACTTTGTGGTGTGCCGCCCTACTCGGGTCGACCCTTCGCCATCGTTAGCCGCATGGAGTCGTCCGACCCGCTACCGCCTAGGCAAATCGATCCGCGCATACCACGCGATCTGGAGAGCATTTGCATGAAAGCACTCTCTCGGTCTCCCGCCAAGCGTTACGCTAGCGCCCAAGCGATGGCCGATGATTTGCAGCGGTTCCTTGATGACCTGCCTGTTCTCGCGCGGCCCATTTCGTCGCCAAGTCGCCTGCTAAAGTTTATTCGCCGACGTCCACTAGTTTCGACACTCGCGGCAGGCTTGATCGTTGCGATGCTTTGCGGAACGGTCGTTAGCAACTACTTTCGAATTCGCGCCGAAGAGAACCTCGCTCTGGCAAATACCAACCTGAATCGAGCCTCCGAGGAGCGAGACAATGCAATCGCTGTAACCAGTTTGCTCAAGGGCATGATCTCCTCGAGCGACGCGCATCACGGCGATCCCAATACCAAAGTTGTTGACGCCTTGGCGGGCCTTGAGTCACGAATATCGGTCGTGCTGAAAGATAAGCCTCAAATCGAAGCCGACGTGCGCTCGAATCTTGCATCGATGTACTTTAGTATCGCAGGTTATCAACAGGCTCATGATCAACTGGTACGGGCGATTGCGCTTCGAAGCGACAAGAGGAGCGATGCGCAGATCTATGACAAGATCGAATTAGCCAATGTCAATCGTTGGCTGTACAAGCCTGACGAAGCACTTCAACAAGCTCGTTCGGTCGTGGCCGAGTCTGAGGAGTTTCTTGGCAAGGGGCACTCGACAACCGCCTATGCTTTGGAAGTACTGGCCGGTTGTTACAAGGACTTGGGTGAAGCCGCACAAGCCGAAAAGGTATTCATCGACTTACTGAATCGCAATAAGGCTGAGCAAACGACGTTGTCGGCACTAAGTGGTTTGGCGAGCATCTATCTGGACTTGGGTCGATACTCGGAAGCAGAAAGTCAAATTCGCGAGATCATGCACATCCGCGAAAAGCTTGGGTTAAATGACACGCGAGAAGGCATCGTCAATCAATCCAATCTAGGGATCGCCCTCGCCGAACAGGGAAAAATTGCGGAAGCCATCGAGCAACAGCGCGAGTGCGCGCATCGGGCGCGAAAGATACTTGGCGCAGCTCACGACTTGACTGTTTCGGCTTGGCTGAATTACGCGGAGTCGTTACGTAGAAGCGGCGACTCGGATGGTGCGCTGGCCATTAATCGCGAGTTCATGGAGTTGTGTCGAGCGTCGCTGGGTCAACTGCATCCCATTACCCTGGGGGCCACCGAAGCCGTAATCGTTTCCATGGTTCGTCGCAAGCAGTGCGACGAGGCTCTAACAATTTGCGAAGCAGTAATTGAACAAGCCGATGCAACACTCGCCGCCGATGATGACTGGAGGTTTCGATTGCTGAACTGTCAATGTACGGCGTTGATCGGCTTGGGGCGTCCGACTGAAGCTCTTCCCAAGTTTGAACGGATCATCGAACACTATTCAAAGATACAGTCCGGAGAAGGAAAATTCCTGCTCATTTGCAAGAACAACTATGGACTAGCTCTTGTCGACGCAGGTCGTTTTGATGAAGCGGTGCGGAACTACGAGTTGATCGTGGCTCAAGCCAGCGCAAACGGCGAGAACTTCATCTCTCGATCGCTCAGTCGCAACTATGGCTTGGCTCTATTTCGCGCGGGCAATGTGTCTCAAGCGCGGGAACTACTGGAGAGAATCAAGTCTACCAGTCTCGCAAGCGGCGAAGTTGAAAATGCAGATAAGTGCCAAGAGTACTTAGACTTGATCGCTAAAGAGAGCACGAAGTAGTCGCTTAGTCGAATTAGCTTTCAGAACATCTTGCGATGAAAATCGTCAATTCATCCCGACGCTGTTTTCTACTCTTCATCGAGAGCGCGTCGCAGTGCGGGGCTTAGTTGGCCAACCGATATCTTGCCAGCTTACCTAAATTCTAAGCAACACTTTTGCGGCCTCTACTAAGCATTTGATGGATGCTAAGCACTATGCCAACAAAGGTCAAGCCCGCCAGTGTTAGAGCAATCAGCATGATGGTATTGTGTTCCCGCTGCAGCAGGTAGCGAACAATTGCAAAAACGACTGCAAATGCAAATGTTGCAATGAGCATCGTCTTAATGGAAATCTGCTTTGAGCTTACACCTTCGTTGATTGATCGGAAGGTGACCAAGTTGGTGGTTAACTGAACGATAATGAAGATAATGCAGAACGGTAGAGCCGCGCGACTAGGCCCCAATTCGAGAATGAATGCTTCTAGAAGTGTCAGCGTTATCGCCACTGCAGGTGTCAAAAACGAAACAAAGGAAAGTGCACGCTTGCCTGCGATTAGTGAGGCAATTCCTGCCAATAATCCCGTCGCTGAGCAAATCCATCCTGACACAAGTATCGATTCGATATCGACAGCCGCGATGTATGTCGAGACAGCGAATGCTAGAACGTGAATGATGCACAGCGCACTGGCAAGAATTTGTTTCATGAGGTAGCGGCAAAGTTCGAGTGGATTTTTAGCGGGACTAGTTCTTGCTGAACGTCATGTCTGCTCCTCAAAGTGGCTTATTTAAAGTAGAGAAAGCTAAGAAACCGAATGTCTTACTGAATAGAAATTGCTCCGCCGGGCAACAGTGCGCGAAACTGTCTTTCGCTGAGCACGCGAATGTGTGGCGCGGGCAGTCCGCTCTGTGCCGAATGAGCTCTGATAGAGTCGACCTGTTGCTGAGCATCCGCAACTGATATGCCAGGCACCACGACGTAGTTAGTCGATGCAGAGATCTGGCTTTCCAACTGCGCACCCAAGTCTGTCAACAACCGCTGAGTATCTTCCATGTTCAAACCACGAAGCGGCCCGAGCATGACGATCTTCTTTCCCGATAGTGGTTTGTCGACGCAGCTTTGTCGAACAGTCTCGGGGCAGACGCTTCCTAGCGGCTTAGCATTGTTTGAAACAGGGAAGCCCCAACGATCGCTGCGTCCAGGTCGACCACCATCGCTGCTTGAGCCAGATGAGCCGCCGGCGCCACCGGAAGATCCTTTCGATCGCGGCGAGACAACACTACCGCCTCGATAATGGCCTCGACGAATCCCCATTCGCTCTTCGAGTGCCTCAAGCGTCACCGATTCTCCCATCAGCGACTCGACCGCAAGCGCGATCTTGGCGCAGACTCGCGCGTCTTCCAAGGCATCGTGGTGTTTGAACTGAAGTCCCAACCAGATTCCTAGCGGCTTGAGACCGTAGCGCGGTCGACCGGGCCAAGCTGCACGAGCTAAGGCTCGGGTGCAGTGAAAATCGAAGTCGTGGCAAGCGATGTTGTACTCGCCCAAGCTCGATAACAGTACCGAAACGTCAAAGCGGGCGTTGTGAGCTATCAAGACTTGTTGCTGAATGATCGGCTGCAACTCAGGCCAAATCCCCGACATCTTGGGTGCATCGGCAACATCGCCAGGTCGAATCCCATGCACGGCGATGTTGAAGCGAGAGAACTGATTCGAAGGTGGACGGATCAACCAACAATGCTCGTCGACAATTTGCGAATTGCGCACGACAACCGCGGCGAGCTGGCAAGCGCTGTTAGCTCGATGGTTGGCTGTTTCGAAGTCAATCGCCACAAAATCCATGGCCGACTCCTTAAGTGTTTTCGACCGCCTGTAACAATCGTTGCCTAATCAAGTACAGCGCCGTGCTCTCTTCGATCTTGTTCCCTTCCAAATCGGAAACGTAAAACACGTCGACTACTTGATCCAGGTGCGTACTAATCTTCGCATAGTTTAACACTAATTGCATTTCGAAAAGTACCTTGGAAACAGAATAGAGCAAACCCATTCTGTCGTAAGCGAACAAGGTGATGATTGTGTACTGATCGGAAGTGCTGTTATCGAAGCGAACTTGTGTGGGTTGCGTCTTGAGTTCTTCAGCAGCCTTTCCACTCACTTTGCTCCACTTCTTGGCAAAGACGGGCGCCGCGGAGTTTTCCGGATTGAGCGCCGCACGAATCGCTTCACAGACCGCTTGAATGCGACCGGGCGAAGGGCTGCCTTGAGACTCGGGGTCTTCGACTTGAAAGCGGTCCCAGGCTATGTCGCCGGGCTGAGTGTGAATATCGGCGGCGATAATCTGCATGCCTTGACTGGACAGAGCTCCGGTAATGCGGTGGAAGGTTCCGATCAATCGGCCACGCTGGTCGGTAACGATCGTGAATTCCAGAGCCTTTTGCGACGCGATGTACTTGCCCCAGCACAAGCAATGCTCTTTGTCCAGTTTCTTGAACTGCGAAAGCTCAGCGACCAATTCTTGCGGCGTTGAACGCATCAAGTATCCGATCGGCAGAGCTTCAACCTGTTGTTGCCACCACTGATCATCTGAACCCGCTGGGACGGTCGAAAGCACCGATCTACGTCGCGAAGTGATCTCGGCGCGGAAGCCTTCGCCGGGCTTATCGTCGCGGAAGTGCGCGTCGGTTTGGTAGTAGAGTTGTAAAAGGAGATCGATCTTCCACTGATTGACCACATCGGGCCCAACGCTGGCCAAGTCGGCATAGGTTAACAGCAGCAGCAGTTGAAGTCGTTCGCTCGACCCCACCACGGCAGCAAAACGCACCGCAGCCGCGTTGTCGCTCAGGTCGTATCGAAAAGCTGTTTGCGAAAGCAGCAAATGTTGGTGTACTAAAAACGCTAGAGTTTCGCGATCCTGCGAATTCAGCTTCAATCGCGTGCCGAGGCGTTTAGCGATGCGTCGGCCCACTTCGCTGTGGTCCTCCAGAAAGCCTTTACCGAGGTCATGGATCAGCAACGCCAAGTGTAGCAAGGCTTTGTTTTTCAAGCCGCGATAGATCACACCAAGCAGCGATGGATTGGTTTCCAACTCAGTCACACACTCGACCGCGCGGATTGAATGAGCGTCGACGGTGTACTTGTGGTATTGGTTGAACTGCAACAAGCATCGAGCGTGTGTCATGTCGGGAATGAACTGCTCCAGCGCACGCAGCTCGTGCAGACGACGGAGCTGGCTTGCCAAACCGCTCGTGCTACCCATGAGTTCCATGAATCGGGCGATGGTCATATCGTCCATTTGTCCGGCTGGGCGATTGCGCATAGCTGACCGAATCTCACGCCACGTCTGGTGTTCAATGGGGCGGTTGTATCGAGCCGAGATCGACATCAGCTCAAGTACGGCAGCCGGATCGCGCTTCAAACGCTCAAGGCCTGCTTTGGTAGCCCAAACATGACGCCAGCCGACGCGGTAGTCTCGCTGAACGCGAATGGCCATCGTGTGCTCAAGAGACTGAGCGATGGGCGAATTCCATTTGGCGGATTCTAAGAAGTGAGCACTGCTGTAGCGAATCTCGCTGGTGTGAGCGAAGTACTCTTGCATGAACTGTTCGACCGGCAATATTCCATCGGCGCCAGGATAACCAGCCCAAGCGGCTAACGACATTTGAAGACTGCGATCCAATTGATCTTGCGTCTTGCCAGCAACAAAGTGCATTTGATTGCGCAGTCGAACTAGGAACTGGTGACCGACCGACAGTGACTGATAATCATCTGACATCAAGTGGCCGAGTTTCGATAGTTGCTCGAGGTCTGAGACTCCAAATTGAGCGAAGCCGATCCAACGCACAAGTTGAATGTCGCGAAGACCACCGCGCGAGCGTTTGATGTTGGGCTCGAGCAGAAACACCGTCTCGCCATATCTGCGTCGTTCTTCGCGTCGGGCAATTTCAACTGCTTTTACTAATCGTTTGCTACGACGCAACGTCCCATCGCGAAAGCCTTTGAAGAAAGAATCGAACATCTCGATACTGCCGGCCAGAAATCGACTCTCGACCAAGGTCGTAAAGATTGTTGCATCGGCCCAGGCCATCTTGTGGCATTGCAGCACTGTTCGCAACGAGAAGCCCAAGATACAGCCGATATCGACGATCCACTGACTGAGATACTTGGCGACCAGAGCGGCTTGTTGTTCAATCTCAGGAGCGTGCAGGAGCATCAAGTCAACATCGGAATAGGGCGACACATCGCGACGCCCGTAGCCGCCGTGAGCGACTAGAGTCAACTTGTGAGCGTATTCCCTGGCGTCAGCTTGAATGACTGCCGCGTCGAATGTGTTGCGTACAATGGTGTCCAGGAGATCGGCAAGCTGATGGCTAACCTCTAAACCCGTAGCCCCACCGTCGTGCGCGGCACGCAGTTTCAGCAGCCCATCTTTGAGGGCTCGCTTGGATTCAATTACGGTGGCCGGTAGGCCAACAGGTACACTCATTGAGACCGTTTCTTGGGTGCTAGATCGCCTCGTCGCCAGTTTCACCCGTCCGAATACGGATCACGTTTTCCAGCTCTGTGACGAATATCTTTCCGTCGCCAATCTTTCCTGTGGGGGCAACCCTCATGATGGTGTCCACAACGGTTTGCAGATTAGCGTCGGTACAGACAATTTCAATTTTCACTTTCGGAACAAAGTCGACCGCGTACTCGGTGCCACGGTAAATTTCGGTATGTCCCTTCTGACGCCCGAAACCACGAACTTCGGTAACTGTCATTCCATGAATGCTTTGTTCGGTGAGGGCGTTCTTGACGTCCTCAAGCTTGAAGTGCCGAACAATTGCCTCAACCTTTTTCATCGACCTGTCGCTCCCACCAATTGAGATTTAAGGGCGTACTACTAGCCCAAAATTCGAAAACTGTACGATCCTTAGCCTTCCTGCCAGCCTGCGAATGCAAGCCTTTGCTGGCAACCAAAGTTTCCAGCTCGACCGGTATTGTAGATTACTCGGGGTCAAACGGGGTGATGCTGCAAGGATGATGCGCAGGAATACCGTAGTTTACCCTCGCATTGCGATTGCTGGAATTAGCCAAACGAGCAGTACTGGGTGGCACGGTGGCACGCTCTGCGCGGCGAAGGCGAGGCGATGGCGAGGCGATGGCGATGGCGATGGCGATGGCGAGGCTGGAAGCCTCGAAGGGCGTGGCTTCTCGCAGATCCTCTGGCTAGGAGAAGTGTTTGCCTCAAAGCTGCATTGTGTAGTTGCATGTCATCGCAAAGGCATTTTGACGTTGAGGTGTTTTCTTAGGGCCGAAGGTCCGACATATCCTCTGCCGGTGTCGAAGGCACCGGACTATGAGAATTCCCAGAAGCAAGGCCCGAAGGGTCGATACATTACGTTGATGTTTCGCCGCCTTCGGGGCTTAAGTACTATGATGTTTCGCCGCCTTCGGGGCTCAAGTACTCAACGTCTCAAAACCGGGGCTTGTCAGCCCCGGCATAGGATGTGTCGGCACTTCGTGCCTAAAAGTCGCTGCATCAAAAAGCGTTAGCGAGTTGAACAAAACGCCCGCTAGCGAGCGTCATCCAAAACCTTTGCTTGTTGTGACTTGCAAAATGAGATTCAAGGAGATTCAAAACAAAGCAAATCTCAATCGCGCGAGTCATGACTGTGTGCTTGCAACGCAATCGTATCTGAGCTCAATAACGCATTCAGACTACATCGCTACGACGCCAGAACTGCGACTAATCAAGATCCTGCGCCGCTGCAAGTACACACTTCATGCTGAGAACCAATTTTGTGGAAAGTCGTTTCGAACATTCTTTTGTGGCCTAGTACCATGGTCAAAGGCAATTACTATGACCTTTGCTTTTCGTTCGCACTCTACTCCTCAATACTCATTCTGCCATCATGTACTTGAACGTCAATCAACGTATGCCGGTTGCCCGTGAGACAGAGGCGGATTTCATCGTTCCAATTCTGGTTGACGTAATTGCTTCTTCGACAGCGAAAGAGGAGGGCAATCGCGTTCAACAATTGGTGAATCCTCCTGAAGAATACGTCGTCGGCAGAATGTGGGCCGAGCGTTGGGATTTATCGCTGTCGGAAGAGTGTGGCTACAACCCGATTGAAATTGCGGACGTCTCAGGCGTGTGGATGCAAGTTGCGGAAACGCTGATGCGAGCTGGCAAACGATTTCGTCCCGAGCTGGGCATTGAAGGCTTTGTGCTAGAGATTCTCTTCTTGCATGAAGTGCTGTTGCATCCAGCTATCGAAGATCGCGTGGCAGTGATCGATTCGATGATTCGGTCGTTAACGGGAATCAATTCATTGGTTCTGATGCAATACGAACAAGGCGAAAGCCACCACCTGGAAGACGGCGAATACCGCGACTTGGGCTTTTGCAAGATTGCTCGCAGCAATCTCTTGATGAAAGACACCAGCCTACGCTATCCCTTCAACGATCAGCATCCTGGTGGCAAGAGAGTAGAGATCTTCGGCACGCTCCAGCATGAGCAGTGGCTGATGGATCACTGGGAAAAGCTGTTGATCGATCACCCAGCTCTGTAAGCCTAATTCGGCCGAGCATCGGATTGCGAATTGACGAAACACTCCGAATGAGCAATAAGAGTCAAAGAATCCCGTTAGAAACGGGAGCAACTTTCTAATTGTCGAATGCACGCTTCGAAAACGAAAAATGCCAAGCTTTGAAAAGCTTGGCATTTGTTTTTTTGTTCTAGACTAGCCGGAATCGCGTTAGCGTCCGGTTTCAGGATCGACAAACTGTGCTACTACTTCGGAGCGACAGTGCACTGCATGCGTTTGCCAAGTTGTTGCGGGCTGGATTCAAGCTTGCCGTACTGCAGCAACTCTTCCAACACGCCTTCCATGACTTTAAGGCCTTCTTCAACGTGCGCCATTTCACGACCACGGAAGATGACAGAGACTTGCACTTTGTCTTTGTGCTTCAAGAATCCAACGGCTTGTTTCACTTTGAACTGTAGATCGTGTTCGCCGGTCTTAGGCCGTAGACGAATTTCCTTCAGCTTGGTTTGGTGACTCGAAGAACTACTTTGCTTCTTCTTGCCCTTTTCGTACTTGTACTTGCCGTAATCCATGATCCGGCAAACGGGAGGCTTCTCGCCTGGCGCGACTTCGACCAAATCGAGACCAATGTCTCGAGCGCGGTTGAGAGCGGTGTCCATATCCAGGATACCTAGCTGCTCTCCTTCTTCGCTGATGACGCGAACTTGACGTTCACGAATTTGATTGTTGACTCTGGTTGAATCTGAACTCCGCTCGTTCGTTCCCCGTTCGTTTCGTCGATTTCCTTGCTGTGGCACAGTCGTTAACAAACCCCTTCAGTTCTGGAATGAATCGCGCACCTGTTCGGATCACATCGATCCGCGGTCGCACACAAGTTTACCCCATAATACCTGTTATGTTCCGTAAACTCCCCCTAAGTATCACATATTTCGCAGTATTAAGTCAATAGTTGCCCAGCGATTCGTCACTACAAGCCCAACCAAAGTTTGACCGAACACGTATTTTACCCAGTCTGGCCGCGCGACGAGCTACCCTCTTTTTCGACAAGGAATTGGGTAAGATGTCACTCAAATTGATCCTTTGGCGCGACTTTCTCCCCGTCGGAATCCTAATCATGTCTGCTGCTGCCAAGTCGAAAAGCTTACCGCAAGCTTTACTTTTGCTGACGATAGCTGGGTTGTTTGCTTTGGCCGGGTGTAAACCAAACAAGCCGACACCCGTCGCGCAAGGGGGGGCCGACTCGGCAACTGAAGTCTCGGCGGACCTGGAAGCTCTCAAGAATCGCAGCATTGGCCTCCTGGAAAATGGTGCTGAACTGGACAAGGACAAAGAGGGCAAGCAACTGGTTGAAGCTCTGGAAGGCTTTGCCAAGCTGTCCAAAGAACTGCCCCAAGACCCGCTCGGCTACCAAAACCGTTGCGTCGGCTTGCTTTTCCGAATTCGAAATGCACGAGCCAACCAATCTGCCAACGTCGCCAGCTTGGAAAGCGAGTTCTTAGCCTCGACCGAAAAACTCAAGCAGCTTACCGCCGACTCTCCAGACGCTTGGGTATTGGAGTCAAAGTACTATCACGACAAAGGCGAGATGCCCAAAGCCGAAAAAGCACTGCGCGAGGCTATCAGCAAGAAGGAAGTAACCGCCGACACCTACTTTCAGTTGATCGAACTCCTGCAGGTATCGCAATCGCAGGTGGACCTGAAGGAAATTCGCAAGCTACTTGAGTCGGCAATCAGCAAGTCGCCTAGCAACATTGGCTTGGCAGTGGCGTTCCTGGAAGTGTTGGCCAAACAACAGGATAGCGAAGCCCTGGGGCCGCAGTTGCAGAAGTGTCGAGAGTTCTTTCAGCCTTTCGCATCGCGGACTGGTTCGCAGTTGAATAAGCTGGTCGAGCGAATGCAAGCCGCGTTAGAAAAGCAGGAATGGAAGACTGTTCAGACTCAGGCTACCTTCATTCGCAACTCGTTGTTGGTTGAGATTGCCTATCAAAACGATCTTTACCTTTTGCGACCGCATCCGCTGGAGTACGTTCGCTTGAACTTTACAAGCAGTCGAAGTCGTCCAGTCGATCAGACGACAGCGGAAGTTAAGTTCGAGCCTGCTGGTGTGAACTTTGATGCACAAGGTCTTTCAGCAATCGCCACCGAAGATGTCGACTTGGACGGTCGAGGCGATTTAGTCGTTGCTTTTGGGACTTCGTTACAGTGTTGGTCGTTCGAAGGCTCAACACCGAAGGTAATCATCCAAGCGGACACAACTGCATCGATCAATGGAATCGTCTTGGCGGACTTGGACCACGACTACCAGAGACGCAAAGAGACATTGCCTAGCTCTGTACTTCCCACCACCGCTCCACCAGATGCCGCAGCCACCACAACTTCGGGACTTGTGGATACTGACGTGGATTTGATTGTTTATGGAAAGGACGGATTGCAATTACTCGAGAACAAACTGTCTGAAGATAGTGCGACACGCAATTTTGTACCGCGACCCGTCTCCGAGGAGATGGCCGCGCTGAAGGGAATCAAGCACATCGCTGTGATTGACTTCGATCACGACTCCGATTTAGACCTAATCGTATCGTCCGAAGGTCGAGGCATCACGCTCTGGTCCAATCGCGGCGACTGGACCTTCGCAGACTTTACCGGGTACTCGACGTTGCCTGATCCGGCTAAGAGTTACGATTCGATCATCGCTTTTGATGCAGATCGAGATGTGCTTACGGACATCTTCGTGGGCTCGGATCAAGTTGGGCAGCCTTTGATGTTGGGAAACAACTTACATGGGCGCTATCATCCACGATCCTTGAATTGGCCTGAAGAATTGACCGGAGCTTCGCGAGCGATCGAAGCCATCGAAGCCAACGGAGACGCATGCTGGGATCTATTGACCTGCGGCGAGAAAGGCGTGCGATTGTTGACGATGAAGTCTATCGGTCGTCACGGTTGGTTACCTGCGGATGCTCAAAAGATCTCCGATCAAGCCGCTCAGGGTCTTTTGCTGAGCGACTGGAACAACGATGGATTGAGCGATGCAGTCGCATGGGGTAGCAAAGGCGCGGAGATTCTTGTGGGGCAAGCTGCCGGAAGTCTTCGTCGCATCGAGGGCAACGTCATCAGCAAGCCGATCCTGCAAGCCGTCGCCATCGACATCGATGCAGACAACGACGATGACTTGGTTGCACTTGGAAGCGATGGACAGGTCTCGATCCTTAGGAACGTTGTCGGCAACAAGAACCAGCAATTGATTGTTGTACTTCGCGCTGACGAGGATGGTAGCCAACGACCGCGCGAACGCTGCAACATGCACGGCGTGGGCAGCTTGATCGAACTCAAGTCCAACGGCAGGTACCAATCGCAGATCGTGCGTGGCACAAGGACTCGCTTTGGCATGGGTAGTTCCACGGGCGCCGATGTCATGCGTATCGTTTGGACCAACGGCACGCCGAACAACGTATTCAACGCCCCCGGCAAGAGTACTGTTTTCGATCAGCAACAATTGAACGGCTCCTGCCCTTATCTTTACACTTGGAACGGCGAGCGTTTCGAATTCTTCACCGATTGCTTGTGGGCCGCGCCGATTGGATTGCAGTTTGGGCCAGGCATGTTGGCTCCAACTCGCGATTGGGAGTATTTGAAGATCGATGGTTCGGCGTTGAAGCCTAAAGACGGAAAGTACGTGTTGCAGTTGACCGAAGAGCTTTGGGAGGCAGCTTACTTTGACGCAGTTGAACTGATGGCCGTCGATCATCCAGCCGAGCTTGAAGTCTATAGCAACGAAAAAGTCGGTCCACCAAGCGTCGCAGAATTCAAGCTTTTTACGGTTCGCGATCGAATGCAACCCAAGGTGCTCAACCAGCATGGCGAGGACTTAAGCGAGTTGACTTCGACGCGCGATCGTCGTTACACCAAGACGTGGACCAGCAGCTTCAATCAGGGTTTAGCTGAGACACATTGGTTGGAAATTGACTTGAACACTCCTAAGGACGCTTCGACATCGCAAAACGATTCGACTGACACTAGCGAGCCTGGGACGCAAAGCGATGAGAAGGTGCTGTTCCTGACTGGCTGGGTCTTTCCAACTTGTACTTCGTTGAACATGGCTCTGGCTGAAAATCCATCCCGGCCCGAAGTGCAGCCACCATCGATTCAAGTCCCCGACGCGCAGGGCAACTGGACTGAAGTCATTCCGTTTACCGGCTTTCCTGGCGGCAAAACCAAGACAATTGCCATCGACTTGAAAGGCAAGTTCTTGTGCGACGACCATCGTGTGCGTTTGGTTAGCAATATGGAACTGTGCTGGGACGAAGTTTTCTTCTCCGTCAATCAACGCGAGTCCGATCCGGCAAGTTACCGCATTCAGCCGCTGAAGTTACTAGGCGCTGACTTGCACTACCGAGGCTTTTCGCAGCAGGAGCGTCGTCCGGGTAACGCTCCGAACTACTACGACTACAGCCGAGTCACTAAAGAATCGGTGTGGGCACCGATGAGCGGTGCGTTTACTCGATATGGTCAAGTGACCGAGCTGCTCGAAAAGGCGGACGATTTGCAGGTTGTTATGGGTGGTGGCGATGAAATTACCATCGAATTCGACGCGCCGGACAATCCTCTATCCGCTGGATGGGTGCGGGATTTTGTCATCTACAATGTTGGCTGGGATAAAGATGCCGACTTAAATACAATATACGGGCAGAACGTCGAGCCGCTGCCATTTCGAGCGATGAAATCGTATCCTTATGAGCCGGATCAGCAGTTCCCCACCACGCCTGCTCATCTTGAATTTCTCCGCAAGTATCAAACTCGTCAACAAAATCCAGGATCGTTCTGGAACCAGATTAGGGACTCTTTATGACTTTCAGTCTCCTTCGTAAATTTGGCCTAGTTTTGGCCATCGCAGTCGCGAGCGTCCTGTCATTCTGCGGAGCGCCTGCGCGGGCTCAAGAGATGCAGTATCCGTTGGCTGTCGTTCAAACCGCCAATCAAGTGACTTACGTCGCGGATCGCAACTTGCCAGGAATATGGAAGATCGAAGGCGGGCAAGCGAGCGTCTATTTCCAGGGTTCCAAGAAGTTCCGCACGCCGCTCAACGCCGTGCGTTGCTTGGCTCTGGATGCACAGGGGACACTTTACGCTGGCGACACATCGACTCGCGAGATCTACAAATTCGACGCGGAGGGCAAGCCGCAGCCGATGACCAAGGGCTACATCGGCATACCCATGGGAATCGTGATTGACTCCAAGGGAAACCTGTTTGTGGCTGACTTGGAACGGCAGTGCATTTTTCAAGTTACGGCGGCTGGCGAGGTTAGTGAGTTTGTCAAAATCCAGGGGCCACGCGGAATCGCCATCGACAAGCAAGACCGTTTGTGGGTACTCACCAATACGGGTGATTCGTTAGTTCGATTTTCTCCAGACAAGACGAAAGAGGTCCTGGTTGCGGGCACTCCCTTTCAATTCACCAATCAAATTGTGGTCGACGACGCTTTCAACGCTTACTTTTGTGACGGTTATGCCCATGCTGTGGTCATGTTAGCGCCAGGTGGTCAGCCTAAAAATCTTGCCACCGGTGAACCATTGAATCATCCTGTCGGTATAACATTAGTTGGTAAGCAGATCATGGTAGCCGATCCGCATGCCAAGTCCATTTTCTCGCTCTCCACCGAGGGCGAGTCCAAAATTGAACGCTTCTATCCTCGCTAGCGCGGCAAATACCTGCCGATTGCCCTGAAGAGATTCTGAATGGCTACTCCTCCGAACAGTGCTTCAACTAGCACTGCTGCGACTCAACCGCAGCCCAAAAAGCGTGTTTACGTCCCGGCGATTGGTCCGAAGCTCAAAAAGCTACTGTTGGTAATTTTCGGTCTGTTGTCGCTGTTGGGGGCCAACTCCCTTTACTTGGCGACAATCACCTTTCTGGAATGGCAGCGTGGCCAAGCTTTCCAAAACCAGTTCTACATGTTCATGTTTTTGGGACACGTCGTGCTGGGGTTGATTCTCTTGCTGCCGTTCTTGATCTTTGGCGTAGCTCACATGATCTCCGCCCGAAAGCGAAAGAACAAACGAGCGATTCGAGTCGGTTACAGCCTGTTTGCGATTAGCTTGGTCGTCTTGATTTCCGGTTTGCTCTTGGTTCGAATCGGCGGCGTTTTCGATTTGAAAAACCCAGCCGCGCGTTCTTTGACTTACTGGCTGCACGTGATCAGTCCCATCTTTGCAATCTGGCTCTACTGGTTGCACCGGCTCGTCGGACAAAAGGTCCGATGGAAGCTCGGCGTGGCTTACGGTTTGGTAGCAGTTGCCAGCGTGGCCGTGATGGTCTCGTTGCACGTCCAAGATCCGCGAGAGTGGAGCAAGAAATCGTCGGCGGAAGGCGTGAAGTACTTCGAGCCCTCGTTGGCGCGAACGAGCAACGACGGGTTTATCTCGGCGGAGAATTTGGACAACGACGAATACTGTTTAGCGTGTCACGAAGATTCCTACAAACAATGGGAACACAGCGCACACCGCTTCAGTTCCTTCAACAATCCAGCCTATCTCGTTAGCATTCGCGAAACCCGCGAGGCTCTGATGAAGCGAGATGGATCGGTCAAGGCTTCGCGATGGTGTGCTGGCTGTCACGATCCAGTTCCGTTCTTGAGCGGAGCGTTTGATGATCCGAACTTTGATGATGTGAATCACCCGACTTCGCAAGCTGGCATCACTTGCACTACTTGTCATGGAATCACCAGTGTCAATTCGACTCGAGGCAACGCCGATTACACGATCGAAGAACCATTGCACTACCCGTTTGCATTCAGCAAGAATCCTGTTCTGAAGTGGATCAATTTTCAACTGATTAAGGCCAAGCCTGAGTTCCACAAGAAGACGTTCCTCAAGGACGTGCATAAGACCTCCGAGTTTTGTTCGGCCTGCCACAAAGTTCACTTGCCGTACGATGTGACGCACTACAAAGATTTTCTTCGCGGGCAGAATCACTACGACTCGTGGCTCCTGAGCGGTGTTTCTGGCCATGGTGCTCGAAGCTTTTACTATCCAGAGGTCGCCAAGACGGCCTGCGCGGACTGCCATATGGAGTTGGTCGAGTCCAAGGATTTTGGAGCGAAAGTCTTTGATCCCAAGTCTGGCAAGTTAACCATTCACGACCACACGTTCGCCTCGGGTAACACAGGCTTGCCGTTCATGCGCGGCTTCTATGACGAAGTCGCCGACAAGCACAAGAAGTTTCTCGATAAGGTTGTCCGTGTCGACATCTTCGGCTTGAAGGAAGAGGGTAAGATCGACGGCAAGCTTCACGCGCCGCTCCGTCCTGAAGTACCGGCTCTGAAGCGTGGCCAGGATTATCTGCTGGAAGCAGTGATTCGAACGCTTAAAGTTGGGCACGAATTCACGCAAGGCACAGTGGACTCGAATGAAGTTTGGGTCGAAGTCACGCTAGAAAGTGGCGGTAAGGTCATCGCGCAAAGCGGTGGCATGGATGCCAAGGGCGAAGTCGATCGCAATGCGCACTTCGTCAACGTGTTCATGCTTGATCGCCATGGTCAGCGTATCAATCGTCGTAACGCACAAGATATTTTTACGCCGCTTTACAATCACCAGATTCCACCGGGCTCCGGTCAGGTGGCTCACTACAGCTTCAAAGTCCCCGACGATGCCAGCAGTACGATTAAAGCCACGGTGAAACTGCAGTATCGCAAGTTTGACCAAGAGTACATGTCGATCACTCACCAGCGTTTGAAGCAGGCCTTGAATCCATCGATGCAAGGCAAGGATGTCGGTGCCGTCGTATCAAACTCGGGCCTTCAAGCCGACGGGACCTATGTGAACAACTTGCCGATCATCACTATGGCTACAGACACGATTACCTTCCCAGTCGAAGGCGACGCCGACGCGGCTGCACTGGCTGAGCAAAAGTCCGATATACCCGTTTGGCAACGCTGGAACGATTACGGAATCGGTCTGTTCTTGGAAGGCAAGGCTGAACTGCGACAAGCAGAGCAAGCTTTCAAAGAGGTCGAAAAGCTCAATCGCTTCGATGGACCGCTCAACCTCGCGCGAGTCTACTTGCGAGAAGGCCGCATCGACGAAGCTGGTGACGCTGTGCAACGCGCGGCCAAAGCAACAGACCCGCCAGCGCCGGATTGGTCGATTGCTTGGTTCGCTGGACTGGTCAATCGCGAACAAGGTCGTTTGGTGGAGGCTGAAGAGAATTTCCGCGCGATCGTCGATCGCACAACACCACAACGCCAAGAACGTAAGTTTGACTTTGGCAAAGATATCGAAGTCTTGAATGTGCTTGGTAGAACGTTGTTTGATCGCGCCGAACAGTTGCGATTGGACAGCCAAGCCAAGTCGCGCAAGGCGCTTCTCGAAGACGCCGCCAAGCAGTTCTTGAGAACCTTGGCAGTCGACTCGGAGAACGTTAACGCGCATTACAACTTGGGACTGATCTATGCTGCTTTGGGCGACTTGGAAAAAGAGAAGTACCACAAGCAGCTTCACCTGCGGTACAAGCCTGACGACAATGCGCAAGGCGTTGCTGTAGGAATCGCTCGCGAAAAATATCCGGCTGCGAACTTGGCGGCCGAAGCGCTGGTGATCTACTCGCTTGTCCCTCCTAAATAGCCCCACTGCTCTTCACGTACAACACAGCTCGATCGCTGATTCTACGAACTCATTGAAGTCAAACTCCCATGGCACCTCAAAACTCCGACCTTCCTAACGATGCTCAGGATGAAGAACTCGAACAGAGTGATGCCGTTATTGGAAAGGCCTTCTTCGGCTCGATTGCCGTATTCGCTTTGGCGGGGCTAATTGGACTGGTCACTTACTTGTACCTTGGGCGACCTCAGAAAGAAGAGGTCTCGCAGGTAGAAACAGTCAAGTTGCCCGATCGCCGCGAGATGCCGACGGTGAAGGTTCCTGTTGCAAAGTGGAAGGACATTACCGAGGAGAGTCACATCAACTTTGTGCACGTTTCGGGTGCTTTGGGCGAAAAGCTCTTGCCCGAGACGATGGGCAGCGGCTGTGCTTTCTTGGACTTTGACAATGATGGCGATCAAGACATTCTCTTGATTAACGCGTGCCATTGGGATAAGGCTCGCGCGGCCGCCGAGCCGAGCACATTGAAGCTATTTGCAAACGATGGCAAAGGTGTCTTTAGCGATGCTACCGAGCAAGCCGGGTTGGGCTCGGTGAATGTCTACGGAATGGGAGTTGCCTGCGGTGACTATGACAATGACGGTCGCGTCGATCTGTTTATCTCTTGCCTTGGTTCCGATCTGCTGTTTCACAACGAAGGTGGTAAGTTCGTCGATGTGACTCAATCGGCTGGAGTTGCCGGCGATGCCAAAGATTGGAGCGTGTCGTCGGGGTGGTTCGACTTTGATCGCGATGGTGATCTGGATCTTTTGGTAACGCACTATATCGAATGGACTCGCGAATCCGACTTAGCTCAGCTTTTCGTCTTGGTCGGCGGCAAGGAACGAGCTTATGGTCGTCCACAGCCTTTTGGTGGCACGTTTCCATCGTTGTTTCGCAATGATGGACAAGGCAAATTCACTAACGTTTCGCAACAAGCTGGTTTGCACGTGATCAATCCAGCCACATCAGTTCCGATGGGCAAGTCGCTGGGATTGGTGTTCGAAGATTTCGATGACGACGGATATCTGGATTTTGTGATCGCCAATGACACTGTTCAAAACTTCATGTTTCGCAATTTGGCCGATGGTACCTTTGAAGAGATTGGTGCTCAGGCCGGTGTAGCCTTTGACGCCAGCGGCTCCGCTCGAGGCGCGATGGGCATCGATGCTGCAGCCTTTCGCAACGATAGCGCCGTGGGTGTAGCGATTGGGAACTTTGCGAATGAAATGTCCGCGTTGTACGTTTCGCGGACTCGCAATCTTCAGTTCTACGACGATGCTGTAGCCAATGGTTTTGGTCCGGCAACGCGTTTGATGCTCACCTTCGGAGTCTTATTCCTGGACTACGACTTAGATGGTCGGCTGGATATTTTTCAGGCCAATGGGCATCTTGAAGAAGACATCGCCAAGGTCCAATCTAGCCAGCATTACGAGCAACCGCCGCAACTGTTTTGGAACGCAGGACCGCAGTTTGCCACTGAGTTCGTGGCTTGTACCGATGCTGAAGTGGGTGTCGACTTGACCAAACCCATGGTCGGACGTGGTGCGAGTTATGCCGACATCGATAATGACGGCGACTTAGACATCTTGATCACCAGTTGTGGAAGTAAAGCTCGACTCTTGCGCAACGAACAACAGCTCAAGAACAACTGGCTGCGAGTCAAATTGGTCGGCAATGGCAAGACCACGAATCGCGACGCTATCGGAGCCAGCGTCAAGCTGCTTCGCGGCGACGAAACGCTACGACGCTTGGTCAGTCCTACTCGCAGTTATCTCTCGCAAGTAGAACTACCTGTGACGTTTGGCTTAGGCGTGAAGCCCGACGTTGACGCTCTACTAATTCAGTGGCCCGACGGAACGCAGCAAAAGATCATCAACCCACCCGTCAATCAGACATTAGTCATCGAGCAAAAGTAACAATCATAGGTTACAAAATCGTTTAACGGCAAGCCGCAGGCGACTGTTCTTCGTAGGGCGTGTGCAGTTCCTCGTAGGGTGTGTGTAGCGTGCGTAATTCGATTGAGTTTGCACCAAGTTTGAGTCCGTTTCAAATATCGGTTTACATTAAGTTTGACCGCACGCGAAACACACCATTTGCGAGAAGAGAAGACGTTGAATCGCAAGGTCAGTCGTCGCGCCATGGCGTGTTGCGAGGTCGGACTAACGGCGAGCGAGGAATAAACCTTCGGCAGTAGACTCACGTAAGGCCAGATGAACTGGTGTTCGACCTCTGCACACGCCCTACAAAACCACGAAAAAATTTCACGCGGGGTTTTCGGGCCAGTCGTGTTTTGGGTAGCGGCCGCGTAGCTCTTTACGGACGGTGGGATAGGTGTTCTTCCAAAAGCTGGCGAGGTCGTCGGTTATCTGCTGACAGCGTTGATTGGGTGCTAAGAGATGTAACGTCAACGGCACGCGGCCACCGGCAATTAAGGGCGTGGACTTCCATCCGAAAAACTCTTGAATTCTCGCGGCGAGTATCGGAGATTTGCCAGGCTCGTATTGGAGAAAGACTTCACGTCCCGTAGGTAGCTTGATGGAATCAGGGGCGGCTTGATCTAACAATCGCCGCTGTTCGGAGTTGAGCAGACTATCAACCAAGCTCTTCCAAGGCAGTTGCTTCAGTTCGTCAAGGGCTCGCTTGCCCAGGCACCAATCCTTCAGCGCAGCGGCAAGAGTCGGTCCTTCTAACTTGGGTAACGCTGCATCGGGCATCGCTTGCTCCAGCCAGCGAATGCGACCGAGCAGGCTATGCAGTTCTTTGTCCTTGGGAGGCAACAACTTCTCGAACTGTTTTGCTGCTTCTTGGCTGAGCATTTCGGCGGTCGCGTCATCGAGTGGAGTTGCAATCGGTGTCTCGCTGAGCATCAGATCGATCCAATAGATGCGGCGTCGCGTTACCACGGATTGCTGAGTCGGATGAAAGAAGCGTTCGTCGACTTCGCGAATCAATTCGCCATCCAGCCACTCTGCCTTCAACCACTCTGCGTCGATCCCACTCGCACCTCTCACCGAGGCTTCGCTTCCTCCTGCATCGACATCTAGACATAAGAACAGTTCGCTCTTCACGCCTGAGTTAGAATCCAGCACTACGCCTCGACCTCCAACCATCAGCGCTCGGGGACCGGTGGCCGCGCGACGCTTGGCTAGTCGATCGGGAAAGGCGGTCAGAAGAGCTTGCTGCAATTGCGACTGCATCGGCTGATCGGATCGCTGGCCCAATTCTTGCGAGGCGATCTGCATGAACTGCTCGGCCGTCCGCCCCAGATTTCGAGCAGCATTGAAATTGATCGTCCCTAATTCCGTGTCCGCGCGATTGTCTTGAAGGAACTGATTCCACACAAGAACTTTGTGCGTCACATCGCAGCTCCACTGCCGCGGCTTGGAGGTGTGCGGAGTCGCTCCGCGCGGGCGACTGCGATCGGCTTGCGACTTCATGAACAGATCGCGTTCGCTGAGCAGAGCTGCGGCCATGGCACCTGCGGTGGGAATGTGCAGTTCGTGAGCTGCAACTAACAACCTTGCTAAACGCGGATGGACAGGGAACTTCAGCAGCGTTCGGCCCAGCCCGGTGACTCGATTTTCCTCCAAGGCTCCCACGAACTCGAGTACTCGTCGGGCTTGTTGCAGCGAGTCAGCCGAAGGACGAGTGAGCCAGAGAAACTGCTCGGGCGACTGCCCCCAACTGAGCAATTGAAGTACGGCAGAGGCTAGGTCCGTTCGCATTACTTCGGGTTCAAGTTGCGCTGAGCGACTGCGGCCCGTAATCTCGTCCCACAGTCGGTAGCAAACGCCAGGCTGAGTCCGACCGGCTCGACCTGCGCGTTGATTGGCTGAGGCTTGCGAGATCGGTTCCAATCGCAGTTCGTCGAGTCCGTTGGATGGATCAAAGCGTTTAACACGAGCCCAACCGCTATCCACGACAACGCGAACACCATCGATCGTCAGCGAAGTCTCGGCCACGTTGGTCGACAGGATGACTCGACGGTTCAATCCTGGAGATAGCACGCGATCTTGATCCGCGGGTGACATGTCTCCGAACAGTGTCATCAAATCCCAATTTCGATTGCGAGCGGCGGATTCAAGCTGGCTGCGAACCTGCATGATCTCGCCAACACCGGGAAGAAAGACCAACATGTCTCCTTCCTGCTCTTTACTCGCGCGCTCAATTGCGTCGACGGTCGATTCGATAATCCGTCTCGAGGGACTCACCCGTTGATTCGGCGGTTCGAAGCGGTTGTATCTCACGTCGACGGGATAGTTGACTGCGGCGATCTTAAGAACGGGCGGCTGATTCAAGTACTCGATGATCGATTCCGAGTCGAGCGTAGCGGACATCACGACCAGCCGTAGCTCGGGCCGCAGTTCAACTTGCAATTGCCGCAACATGCCCAGCAGCAGGTCCATCTCTTGCGAGCGTTCGTGGAACTCGTCAAGGACAACCGCTGAGAAGGATTCTAAGAGCGAATCGGACTGCAATCGGCGGAGAAGAATACCAGGAGTCATCGAAAGCAGGCGAGTTTGCGAGCTGCACTGGCTATCGAAACGAACTTGATAGCCGACTAAACCGCCCAGCGCACAGTTTCGCTCGTAAGCAATACGACTTGCGGCAGCTCGTGCTGCGATGCGTCGTGGTTGGATCAGCGCGATGGAACCAGCTAGCGCGGGAATGTCGAGCAAGCTGGGCGCGACTCGCGTGGTCTTTCCTGTGCCTGGCGGTGCCTCTAGGATCAAACAGTTCGACTGCGATAGGTGGCTTGCAATTTCGGGCAAGTAAGGATCGATGGGAAGTAGCTGCAATTGGTAACCTTTAGCGCAGTGTAGCGAATCGACGAAACTAACAACCCTCGTTGAAACGAATAACCTTGGCGGTGGCGGGTTGGCGCGGAACAACGAATGCGGGAAGATGGACTGATTGAAACAACTTAGAATCACGATTTTATCGCAAACACGCCGCCTATTAACCCTCAAAGGCGGTTGGCTGCATACAGAAACGAATAAGCATGAGTCAAGAATACGTTGACATTCAAGGAGTGAGGCTCCGACTTGCGACCCCCATGGAGAACAAGGCTCAGTGGATTGGCCAGAAAGAGGTGCTGAAGCAGTTGTTGGCCTGTTGGTTAGTGGTTGACAAGCAAGATCTACCTCTAACACCACGACTCGTTGGTGTTCCCGGAATTGGGAAAACGGCTCTAGCGATGGCTGCTGCGGCAATCCGCAAGCAGGAGCTGTTTGTCTTCCAGTGTACCGCAGACACTCGGCCTGAAGATCTTCTAGTCACACCGGTGCTTGGCCAGAGCGGAACGATTGCTTATCACGCTTCTCCGCTGGTGACTGCCATGCTTCGTGGTGCAGTTTGCATTCTGGACGAAGGCAACCGGATGAACGAAAAGTCTTGGGCCAGCTTGGCCCCGTTGTTCGATCAACGTCGCTATGTGGAATCGATCGTCGCGGGCATTGTGATCAACGCACATGCAGATTTTCGTTGCGCTGTGACGATGAATCAAGACGATTCGACCTACGAGATTCCAGACTACATTCTCAGTCGATTGCAGCCCACGCTGCCCTTGGGATTTCCGAATCGTCAGGATGAGTTGGCCATTTTGCAGTATCACCTGCCGTTCGCCGAGCCTGAGATGTTGTCGATGACAGTCGACTTCTTGCAGCATTCGCATGAACTGAAGTTAGATTTTTCAGCTCGCGATGGTTTGAATCTACTTCGTTATGCGATCAAGCGATTGGCTCAGGAGCCCGAGCA
Organism: uncultured Pirellulaceae bacterium; assembly: GCA_964458685.1. Classification (GTDB taxonomy): domain Bacteria; phylum Planctomycetota; class Planctomycetia; order Pirellulales; family Pirellulaceae; genus Aureliella. Next base: position 663 of record CAYWNG010000018.1, on the reverse strand, counting down.
TCCCGTGGCCAAAGACGCCGCGTGGCGAGAAGCTCTTGAGTATTGCCTAGGCGACGATGCGATGGACCTGGACTCGCTAGCTCAGAAACGTCAGCGAGACTCCAGCGGCAACATGATGCCCCTGGGCTTAGGCGACTTCTTCTTTGATCCCGATGACCCGCTTCACCCGGACTTTGACGAAGACGACGAGGATGAAAAGGACTGATTTATTGCTGGAGATTAGGTAGGTTGGGTTGAGGCACGAAACCCACCATGAATCGTCGCGTGCTTAGTGAATTGTTGGACAGAATGATAGGGACGACTTGTCGAAAGAGCTGGAAGGCCGTGGGTTTCGTACCTCAACCCACCCTACGGCTACTCTATACGAACTCAGTGATCTACCTGCTGACGAGAAGTGGCTGTATCTGATTAAAGAAGCAGTCAATTTTGAGCCTGAAGAGTTAATGAAGCAGTTCATAGAGCCCGAGTTTTGCGAAGCGATTGGAGTGTTGGAGATGATATCGAAATCACCAGACGACTTACAGTATTACGAAGACCGTCTAAAGTTTCTCCGCGACGAAGCCGCTAAGCTTGGCGCTGCTCGTGAGGAAGGACGTGAGGAAGGACGTGAGGAAGGACGCGAGGAAGGACTTGAAGAAGGCGAAGTCATAGGCTTGGGCAAAG
>CAYWNG010000017.1:0-24000 GCA_964458685.1 uncultured Pirellulaceae bacterium | reverse complement strand
GGAATACTAGCCGCCAGCCGTTAGGCTCCGGTTTCTTTGGAATTGAAGTCAGTCGTTGACAAAAACAAGATTCAGCCGGATCGAGAACTGCGGAATAACGGCTTTTGAATGCAGGCAAAACCGGACGCTAACGCGTTGCGGCTAGTTCAGAGCGGCCACCACATGGCCTAAGCGGGACGCTCTCTAGCGCGTGGCGGCTAGTTCAGAACGGCTAACGGCCGCCCAAGCGGGACGCTCTCTAACGCGTTGCGGCTAGTTCAGAACGGCCACTGGCCACCTGCATTCTAAGCGGGACGCTCTCTAACGCGCCCGCGGCTAGTCTGGAATATTCTCCGAATTACGAAGCCTTGGGCTTAAGAAATGGAATGGGGCGCAGTTCGACTTGCTTGACCGACTGAAGGTAGTCTAGAACGGCCGCCGAGCGATCGCCGCCGACTTGAGCGTGAAAATGCAGGGAAAATCCGTGAGGCCCCTTGGCGTCGATCAAAGCGGGTTGAAGCGTGATGAACGAACGCACGGCCTCCAATTGCCCCATCATCGCCGCGCAGAAGATATCAATTCTCGCCCCCTTTTCCAGCAAGAACTCAACGATATCGTGACGGCCCATGTGCGAAGCACCACCCAAGGCGGTCTCGAAATCGCCTGCACCCCAATCGATGGCACCGTTGATCAATTTGGGCTCGCGTTCCAGAAGCTTCTTGACCATATCAAATTCGGAGTGCGCCAAAATGACGAAGTCTTGCAGCATCTGGCGATTGATCTGCTCCTTGGACCACGAAGGCTTGAACTTTGGCGGTTCGTAGTCTCTTTCGAACGATGCTTCGCGTGGTTCGTTCTTGGGCTTCTCTTGATCGTCAGCCATTGCACTAACGGCTCCTGCGGCAAGTAGTGTGCCTGCTGTACTACCTAGAAAAAGCCGTCGTTGCATTTTGGATTGCATAATTTTACCCGTGGCTGGATGGTTATTCTGAAAACGCTTCGATGGAAAGCGTCTGAGGTGATTGAGGGAGCCATATTCTAGCAGAAGTCGCGGCCCATCGCGCGCGACGCTGGAGCAATGCGTGGGAAGCCCGGTTCGAGCTACCTTGCGTGGCGTGGACTAAAGTGCAAAATGAGACCTTTGACTTAAAAGAACACACAACGACACACATTTAACCCACCGATGGTGTGGCAGGATTGACCATGTCTGAACTTCTACGATTTGATCCATCGGGCTCGATGATTCCCGGAACCGGCCTGGAAGCCGCTCAAGTCAATGCACTCGCTCCGACGCTCGACAAGTTGCGCGACGAGATCTGCGATCTGGACGTCAAGATGCTTCGCGGTGAGGTGCCGACTCCCGAGGCGAAGCAACCGCTGGACGGAGGCTTCTACCTGATGCCCGAGCGTTTGCTGAGCGAGTACGAAGCGGACCGTCAAGGCAGCGAACTGGCGCGGATTCTCGCCAAGACAAAGAAGCTGATGAGCGAAGTAGACCGCATCGTGGTCTTGGGCATCGGCGGCTCGTACATGGGAGCTAAAGCGCTCATGGACGCATGTTGCCAGCCTTACTTCAACGAGTTCTCGCGCGGCGAACGCGGCAGTCGACCACGAATCTACTTTGAAGGCAACAACGTCGATAACGATGCTTCGCAAGGTCTACTTCACTTGCTGGGAGCCAACAGGCCAACCGCATCGACGGGCATCGACGATAGTTGGGGCTTGGTCGTAATCAGTAAAAGTGGCGGTACGTTAGAAACAGCGGCTGCGTTCCGCCAATACTTGGCTGCTCTAGAAGTGAATTGTGGTGGCGACAAAGCCAAACTCCGCGATCGACTAATTCCAGTGACGGGCAGCAGCGGCAAGTTGTTTAACTTCGCAACGGAACTTGGTTGCGATCAAATCTTCCCTGTGCCAGATGGAGTCGGCGGACGCTTCTCGGTGCTTTCGGCAGTCGGCCTTGTTCCGGCAGCTTTGATGGGAATCAACATCATGAAGCTGTTGCAGGGCGCCAAAGCTATGAACGAACATTTCCGCACCGCGAAAGCTGCCGACAATGTCGTGCTGCAGTACACGGCTATCAACCATTTGATGGAAAAGCATCGCGGCGCGAATGTGCGACTGCTGAGTGTCTGGAGCAAGGCGCTCGAGTCTGCTGGAATGTGGTACGACCAGTTGTTGGCCGAGAGCTTAGGCAAGCAACAGTTAGGCGCTATGCCTCTGACAACTGTGAATACTCGCGACTTGCATTCGCGACATCAACAGCATCAGGAAGGTCGTCGCGACAAGATCATTAACAACGTGATCGTCGAAAACTATCGTTACGATCCTCTGCCGATCGGAAAGCGAAGTAGCGATCCCGATGGCTTGAACGATATCGCCCACAAGACTCTGCCTGAAATCATGGCTGCAGCGATCGCTGGCACCAATCAGGCTCTGCGCGACGATGGTCGGCCTTCGACGAATATTTGTATGCCTTATGTCGATGAGTTCCACATGGGACAATTCTTCCAGATGCTGATGTTGGCCACCGTCGTTGAAGGTCGATTGCTGGGGATCAATCCCTACGGTCAGCCTGGAGTAGAGGCCTACAAGAAGAACATGAATCGTAATTTGGGTAGATAGTCAGCAGATAGTTAGCAGACAATAGCAACTTGGAAAGTCAGTCATGTCGGTGAAACTCACCTGGTTAGGTCACGCAACGTGGATGGTCGAGTCAGAGAAACACAGTCTGATTATCGATCCATTCTTAACTGAAAATCCGGTCGCAACCTATCCAGCCGACGAAGTCAAAGTCGACTTTGTGCTGCTAACACATGGTCACTTCGATCACATTGCCGATGCAGCTTCGATTGCCAATCGTTGCCAAGCGACGCTTGTCGCGAGCTACGAAGTGGCCACATGGTTTGCCGAAAAGCACTCTGTGGCTAACACGCTGGGGATGAACATCGGTGGCGCGGTGAGCATGCCGTTTGGCAGATTGAAGATGACTCATGCGATCCACTCCAGTCAACTTCCCGATGGAAGCTACGGCGGACCGGCTGCGGGCTTTGTCATTGAGATTGCTGGCAAGCGAGTCTACTTCGCTGGTGATACAGCTCTTTTTTCCGACATGCAACTCACAGGACGGATGGGAATCGATGTGGCTGTGTTACCCGTTGGAGACCTGTTTACGATGGGTCCCGAGGATAGCATTCAAGCCACGCAATGGTTGCAGTCTAAATACGTATTGCCTTCGCACCATGGGACATGGCCACCGATTGAGCAAGATATCGCTGCGTGGGCTCAGCAGATCAATGCACACACATCGACCCAAGCGATAGTCCCTGTGCTCAACAAGCCCATCGAGTTTTGAGAGTTCATCATCAGCCGATAGTCGAAAGCAGCGAGCGAGATACTTTGAGCGACGACGACAAACTTCCGTTGTTTCCAGACCAACCGCAGCCTGAACCTTATACGACTGTGGCTCAGGTGGGAGATATTCAGGAAGGTCATGGCAAGGCGTTTCCCGTGGGCAAACGCATGATCGCCGTCTTTCTCCACCAAGGCGAGTATTACGCGATCGACGATTTTTGTCCTCACCAAGGTGCGTCGTTAGCCGAAGGCTACATTACCGACTGCACTATCGCTTGTCCTTGGCACCACTGGCGTTTTTCGCTGGACGATGGGACGTGGGTCGACAATCCCAAGTTGGGCGTCGACAAGTTTCCCGTGCGAGTCTTCAATCAACAGATTCAGGTTCAAGTGCCGCTGGAGAGTTGATGGAGTGGGTTCACTTTTTGAGTACTCTGCAAAGCCATCTAGCGGAGCGTCAAAGTCATCCGCCATGTACAGTATCTGACCAACTGCCGATCCGGCTTTGCATGAGTGATTCGCACCATCTAGTAAAACATCGGACATTAGAGAGTTCCTTCTGACAAGATTTTATCACCACCAGAAGAACGCCGCGGAGCGGCGTGGCACACTAAAACCGGCTAGCTGTCGGTGGTAACAGTTACAACGAATGTAGGACGGCTGAGCCCTAGCACTCTTTAGGCACGAAGTGCCGACATATCCTTTGCCGGGGCTGACAAGCCTGACAAGCCCCGGTGTTGAGGCGGCCAGGTTTTGAGCCCCGAAGGTGGCGATACATCAATATTGTGTTTCGACCCTTCGGGCCTAAATTCTTGGAATTCTCATAGTCCGGTGCCTTCGACACCGGCAGAGGATGTGCCGGATCTTCGGCCCTACGAAAATCAACTTTAAGACTAGCGACTGCGGTTCAAAACGCGGCTTCACAGCGCCCGCCTGAGGTGCGGTGAAATTTGACCCCGACGGGCCGCTCATCTATGCTGTTAGTGATCGATTCTCTTATCTTCGAGCTGAGCATGGATGATGGATGTTCCAAACAAAAACTCTGATTCGGGCTCTAGTGGCTCAGGCTCAACCAACCGCAGAATGGATTTAGCTGCGTCGCTCAAGCCAGTTCGTCCCAAGCCAGTTCGTCCCGACGATGCAACGGACCGACTCACCATCGACTCGTCTAAACTGCCCAGCGAAGCGACTTCAGGAGAACAGTCCGCTGAGCAAGCCTCGCCAGATAACAATCCAAACATCCGAACGGAAGATAACGCAGAAAAGCCCGCGATCGCACCGGGTAATTTAACACCGGGTAATTTAACGCCACGTAATCTAGAACTGGTTAATCTAGCACCGGGCGATTCCGACACGCTAACCTTCCGCGACCGGCAGATCGTTGAGGAGCGATCCTCGTCGATCAAGCTGTTCTCGGGGGGAAGCAACAGCGGCTTTGAAAAAGAGAAGACAGTAATCAGCCAAAGGCCCGTAGCCGCGCCTCATGAGTTTTATCGGTCAGTTCCGCTGGGCGACCTAGCCGAGATGTTAGAAGGTCGCCAGTTGGACCATTTCTCCGTTCAGCAGATCATCGGCGGCGGAGGCATGGGAGCTGTGTTTCGCGGCGTTGACCAGCGATTGGATCGCGTGGTCGCGATCAAGGTCATCCCTGGTTCCAAACGCGATCCCGAAACACTGCGACGATTTCAAGTCGAAGCTCAAGCGGCTGCCCGCCTGGACCATCCGAATATCGCTCGAGTGTTCTACGTCGGCGAGGCTGAGCAGTGGAACTACATCGTCTTTGAATACATCGATGGCATCAACATTCGCGACTTGGTCGAAATGGATGGGCCGCTAACAATCGACGATGCTGTATTTTATGCTCGTCAAATTGCCGAAGCTCTTCAGCATGCTCACGAACGTGATGTAGTTCACCGCGACATCAAGCCGTCCAACATTCTTGTTACGCCAAGCGGCATGGCCAAGCTGGTCGATATGGGTTTGGCTCGCGACACATCCTTGGACAAATCCACCGGTGATCAAACCGCCAGCGGTGTCACGCTGGGAACGTTCGATTACATCTCGCCGGAACAGGCTCGCAATCCTCGCGATGCCGATGTGCGCAGCGACCTGTATTCGTTGGGCTGTACGTTGTTCTACATGTTGACTGGCAATCCGCCATTTCCCGAAGGCACAGCTCTTCAAAAGTTGTTGAATCACGGCAGCTTGCCGCCACCAGATCCGCGTGGCTGGCGCGAAGATATTAGCGATCAGCTTTACGACATCATGATGAAGCTGATGGCCAAGCGTCCTGCGGATCGTTATCAACGGCCGCTGGAGTTGGTCAACGATCTTTTGCTACTTGCAGAACAAGAGAACTTGCCGCGCAGCCAAGGTCCTTCGACGATCACGCTCAGTCCTTCGATCGCGCAGCCCACTTTGCTGGAAACGCATTTGCCTTGGATGGTTGCTGCAATGGTTCTGCTGGGAAGCACGCTCTGGCTTCACAGTCAGATGAGCCTATCCACGGGCTTCGCCTTTCCGCCCATCAACATTCCGTCCGCGGATTCTTCAGTCGGCGGCACAAATCTTGCGAATATTCCCAGTCAATCGTCTGGCTCGCTACCAGCAAACTCTGCCGCCAATACGAGCAACTCAAGCACCTCAAGCGGCACCTCTGCGGGCACTTCGACATCACCCAACCCACAGTCACCCTTGCCCGCTGATTCGTCGCCTCTCAAGTCACCTCCAACACTCAATCCAACTGGCAGTGGCGCTAATGGCAGCCCCAATGCTAGTAGCTCGAATTCCGGTATTCCCAACACAAGTGGTCTTGCTCCTAGTGGCTTAACTCCAAGCGGACAAAGCCCAGGTGGCCTTACTCCAAGTAGCGCAGCACTCAATGGCCCCATGAGTAACAGCTCAGGCATCAACAGCCCTGGCATCAACGGCTCAGGTATCAACGGTGCAGTCACTAGCGGTTCAGGACTCAACGGCTCGTTACCGAGCGGTCCTTTACTCGACGGCGGATCTGGCATTGGAGCAACGGGCATTGGAACAACTGCATCGGGAGTAGGACTCGGCGGATCGAAGCTGCCAACAGCCGTCGCCGATGCACTTGAGCTGAGTGGCGCGGCCAGCGGAACAAACTCGAATAGCAGCCTTTTAAGCGGCTCAGGATCTAGCGGCTATGGAACCAAGAACGCAATGCTAGAACCGATGCCCGATCCAGCCAAGGACATTGCCTCGCCAACACCCGCCAATAAGCCAACAACGATTGTGGTTTCGACGAATCAGCCCAACGACATCTCACCCGAGTTTTGGGAGCCGACGCTTGCGAGAGCGCTTCAGCGACTGACTGGTCAACGCAAAGCAGTAGAGATCGAGATCCGCGGCACCGTGGCTCTGGATCGACCGCTGGATGTGAGCAGCTTTACTGACCTCACGATTCGGGGAGCGAATGCGGAAGCCAGAATTGAAATCAGCCGCGCGGTTTGGAATGGACTAGCGACAGAGTCGGGAATCGTCGGTCTTTCCAACTGCTCGTTGACTCTCAAGGCTCTTCAACTGCGCGCACAGTTTCCTGAGAATGGCTTGTCGGCTTGGCGAGTCTTCCAATTAGATGGCACGTCTTCGTTGACGTGTAGTTCGGTTGAGTTCACCATGCAAAGCGATCGAGTCAACTCATCTTTCCTAATCGCCGCGGGTGACACAACCAGTACGACAAGTCGTTCCAACGAAGCTCAGGCGGCCAAGCTCACGCTCGTGAACTGTATGGTCCGCGGGAACGGCAGCGTCTTTCGAGTCAACCAATCGAGTCTGACAGGTGGTGACTCGGTTCAGATCAGCGTCAACAACTGTGTCATGGCAGTGAAGGGGCGAATCGTCGACTTATTGGGCTCGACCAATGAAGTAGGCATTGATCGTATCGTTCGATTCTTTAGTGATCGATCCACGTTCGTGGCTTACGATGGCTTCGCGCAGCTAGAGTATGCGGGAAGCAGCGATCCTGCGGTGGGATTCAATCGAACGAGTCATGCGTGTGTGTTTTGGTCTGCTCCTGATATTCCACACATTCGGATTGTGGGAGGCGCAGGCGATCCATCGGACAATCCCGATCAACTGTTATTGCAAGGCACCGACAACGCTTATGATCAAAACTTGGAACACGTTTGTGTATTCTCGCGTTCGAATACCCGAATCTCTGAATTGACTATCCACAATGGTCAGCAGGACGGTTGGTATGCCGAACGAAGTACGGAGCGCGTCGTGCGATGGAAATCACCTCCTCCAGGCTTAACATCTCTTATGGAAGTCAGGCCTGCGGATTTTCAATTGATTTCATCCCATTTTGTACCCGGCTATCGAACTCAGCCGTCAACCACCCCGTAAAATAGGGGTCGCCGAGCAAAAATGGCGTAATTGCTCAGGTCTGACGCGAAGTGTCGTGGCTTAGACCCTTGATTTTGTAGCAGATCAAGCGCAAACTTGCGGTGCTAGAGAATCGATCCCTCCTAACCACCCACCTCGATGCGGACGATCGGCAATTCGACGTCCAAACAAAGTTTCCAAGGAGAATGTGAATGCGAAAATTGTTCTGTCTGTGTATCGTTTCGTTCGTTGCTTGCGGAATGGCGCAACCGGTCTTGGCCAACAAGCAGATTTCAGATCGTTTCAAGGCAAAGTACGCCGACGACAAAGCTGACAAGGACTTCAAGGCTCTAGTTGAAGAAGCCAAGTGCAATGTCTGCCACGTTGATAAAGAGGACAAGAAGAAGGTCCGCAACGTCTATGGCAAGGCGCTTCACGATGCTTTGGAAAAAGACAAGTTCCCAATGCCTGAGTTCAAGAAAGAACCTGAAAAGTACGCCGAGCGACTGAATGAGATCTTCAAGAAGCTTGAAGGCGAAAAGAGCGCAGACGAAAATCACAAGACTTTCGGCGATCGCATGAAGGCTAAGCTATTGCCAGGTGGCGACAAAGACGGCAAGTAGTAGATTACCGAACCTTACTTTTGCGCCGATTTACCTTTGCGTTGAGCAAAACCAAACTGACATGGCCAAGTGCGCCTGATGGCACTTGGCCGTTTTTCTTAATCCACCCCACCTCGAAAAGAGACCCCACCATGCTTCGTAAGCTTCTCCAAATCACTTTCATCGCACTGACTGCCTTGATCGGTTCAGCAACCGCACAAGACGACGGATGGGTCAACATGTTTGACGGCCAGTCGCTTAAGGGTTGGAAAGTCAACGAGAATCCGGATAGCTGGCAAGTCAAAGATGGCTTGCTGACCTGCCACGGTCCTAGAGCTCACCTGTTCTACGTTGGCGATGAAAAGCCATTCAAGAATTTCCACTTCAAAGCTGAAGTAAAGACTACCAAAGGCAGCAACTCGGGAATTTACTTCCATACCAAGTTCTTGGAAAAGGGTTGGCCTAAGTACGGCTACGAGTGCCAAGTCAACGTAACTCACTCAGATCCAAAGAAGACCAGCGGACTTTACGCCGTTGAGGACATTGCTGATCCAGGAGTAAAGGATGACGAATGGTACACCCAGGAGATCATCGTTACCGGTCGACGTATTCAGTTGATCGTCAACGGCAAGACCAAGGTTGACTACACCGAGCCCGAAAACAAGGCAGCTTTTTCTAACGACTTCGAACGTCGATTGGGCGAAGGCACTTTCGCGCTTCAAGCTCACGACCCCGAAAGCGTAGTCTACTTCCGTAACCTGAAGGTAAAACGCTTACCCTAACGATCTCAATAGCTTGTCACTAACGGGCGCGAGTATCGTTCGCACCATACTCGCGCCACTTTTCTTTCTGGCCAGGAACGCAATGCAGGCCCGCTTATCTCAGACTAACAGCAACTGGTTCTCAGCAATCGCAACCTGGCAATTGCGGAGCCGTGTTATGCATGGGCGATACAATTGCAACCTGTTCGTATCAGCGTTCGCATACAGCGTATTCGCACTTTGCCTCGGTCTTGTTTCATCGCTGGGCTCACTCGCTCAAGCAGACGAAAGCAAGCCAGCTCAAGAAAAACTAATTCAACAGGTCGGCATTCTAGGCAACTGGAAGTTGGGCCAAAGTTGCATGGTGCGACTACGTGTGCCCACCGACATACTTAGTCAGATTCACTCGGTTCAAGTAACGACGGTGGACGGAGATGGCGTCGAAGTCATCTATCGCAAACAGTTCGATTCGGCGAGCGTTGCATCGTCAACAATCGAAGTCCCTGTGCGTATCGGCCGAAGAAATTCGGTAATCAGCGCCAGCCTTCTCGACAGCGACGGCAAACAGATCGTGACTGAGGATAAAGCGCTGTCGGATCAAGAAGGGTTGCTGGAGACTCAGCCCATGATCCTTTGCGTGGGATCAACGATGGGCGTCGAGGAATTGGTGCGGGTGAATACCGGCAAATCAGAGCGGAGCATGGAGATCATCGAGATCCAACAAGCTGCTGATTTACCAAACTCGTGGCTGGCCTATCAGCCTTGCAGCCTAGTCATACTTTCAACAGCAGATGCTAAACTGCTTAGCGAAGTCCAACCCGCTCAGTGGTCGGCATTGCAAACGTGGATACGCCGCGGTGGAGGCTGCATCATTTCGCTGGGAGCCGCAGCCAGCGAACTCAAAGCGATCAAAGAACTTCAGGCACTGCTACCTGGCAAGATCGTCGGCGACTCGAAGATTTCCGGACCAGCCGCACTGGAATCGTTAATCACGCCCACAAAAAGACTTACAGCCATTCAAGCGATTCAACTTGAAGTCGATGCAAGCCTAGTACAACTCAGTCTGCGCGACGAACTTGCGCAACAGATACCCTGGTGGAATCGCTCGGCATTCGGTTTTGGGACCATTCAAACTATCTGCTCCGACATGTCGCAACCGTCATTCGCGAACTGGGCGAATCGCAAGGGGCTCTGGGAACGTCTTTTGTTGCCTTACGTCGACAAATCGCTCTTGGAAAGCAGCCAGTCCGAGTACGCCTCTAGTACATCCTATCTAGGTTACAGCGATCTGACCGGCCAGTTACGAGCTACTCTGGATCAATTCCAAGAGGTGCAATCGCTGGGGTTCAGTCAAGTTGCCGCAATTCTCTTGGGCATCTTATTGCTGATTGGCCCGATCGACTATTTGATCTCAGTGAAGTGGTTGCGAAAGCCGCACTTGAGCTGGCCTATTGCAGGGCTAATGCTACTGGTCAGCACTGCCATCCTGACTTGGTTCTATCAGCGCATTCGTCCCGATCAATTGATTGTCAACAGCGCACAGATTATTGATGTCGACACACAAACAGGCCAAGTCGATACGCACTTATGGAGCCACGTTTACTCCGCGCATGCCAGACCGCTGACGGTTCGAGCGCTCAACTCTGCTGGAAAGTCGGTAGGTTTTTTAGATTGGCAAGGTCTCCCTGGAAATGGATTAGGTGGGCTGCAATCACAGTTGACCATGGAACGCGGCATGCCCGCTTACGCTGTGAGCATTGGCGAAGGCGAGCTCTCTGAGATTTCCGGCGTAGGCATTCCATCTGCCGGAACCAAATCAATCTATGCCACTTTCAGCGACAAGATTGAAATCAAGCAACAGTCCGAACTGCAAGAACTGGATAGCGTCGATCAACTGGCAGGTCAAATTGTTAATCCGCTGGACAGCGAACTTCGCGATGTCTCGCTGTTTTACCATCGCTGGTTCTATCCGCTCAAGAGCCGCATGCCAGCAGGCGACGTAATACAGCTCTCCTCGCAGATCATTCCCAAAGACTTGCTACGCCGGCTCAGCCGACAAACGGTGGTTGAAGGCAAGACCACATCAGCGCGCTGGAATCCTGCCGACCGAAACAACTTAGATCGTTTGATGGAGCTCATGATGTTCCACAACGCGGCGACCGGACGCAACTACACGTCGCTAACCAACAACTATCAAGGCATCATCGACCACAGCAACTTGCTTGAGACTGACTATGCCATTTTGCTCGGACGAATCGAATCCCCGCCAAATCAAATCAAAGTGACCACAGAAAATCCGACGGACAATCCAGAAATCAAGACCAGCATCGATCGCACTTGGTGTCGAATCTTGATTCCCGTTGCGCAAAGTCGCAAATCGAAACAGACTCGATAATTCCGTCTAACTCAATCACCGAATGCATCGATAAGGGCTTTGGAGCGTGATCAAAACTGTCAATCTGACGAAGAAATACGGCGACATGTACGCTATTCGAGGCATCAATCTTGACCTCGAACAAGGTGACCTTTTCGGCTTCATCGGTCCCAACGGCGCGGGCAAGACGACCACGATGCGGATTATCGCAACTCTGCTCACTCCAACCTACGGCGAGGCGCACGTTTGCGATCATTCGATCTACACCAATCCTAAAGAGATCCGAAGCTGTGTGGGTTTTATGCCCGACTTCTTCGGCGTCTACGATGACATGACGGTGATTGAGTATCTTGAGTTTTTCGCGGCTGCGTATCGCATCAACGGCCCAGAACGTCGCAAGCGATGTGACGAAATGCTCGAGATCGTTGACTTGAACTTCAAGCGAGACGCCTTTGCCAACACACTCTCGCGCGGACAGACTCAGCGATTGGGCTTAGCGCGTGTGCTTATTCACGATCCGCAAGTCCTGCTGCTGGACGAACCGCTCAGCGGCTTAGACCCACGAGCTCGAATCGAGATGCGCAATCTCCTGCGCCGCTTGGGCCAGATGGGGAAGACGATCGTTGTTAGCAGTCACATTCTTCCTGAGCTAGCCGATATTTGTAACAAGGTTGGCATCATCAATCGTGGCGAAATGGGATTTAATGGTCCCATCACCGAGCTGATCAAAAAGGTCCGGCCACAGACAATCTTAGAGATTGAACCTAGCCAACCGTCGGGGCTAAGCGCCATCGAGTCCTTCGTCGCTAAGTCAGGTCTCGTCGACCGCGCTGAGACGCTGCAGGGCACGGTCGAAGTCACTTTGAAAGAAGGCGTCGAGGATTACAGCCCACTGGCTCAGCAACTAGCTCAAGCAGGTCTCTTGTTCAAACGCTTTTGTGAAAAAGAGACCAATCTCGAATCGGCCTTCATGGCGCTCACCAAAGCTACCGGCGATAAGATGTAGCTTGCTACTTCCAGTTTTCTTGCGGTGGAATAAAGCTTTCGATCGCAGCCAGATCACTGCCTGGAACTGTCGCTGCAAAGCGAATTCCCAGCAAGTTAATTCTGTCTGCGGCCTCGGTTAACGGCTGACGATTGTTCAATTTCAGCTCGACGCTTTGAAACACAGTCAAGATGTCTTCGAGCAATGGTTGGTTGAGTTTCGATTGTGCTGCGGCAAGTCGCTTGGCGGCTCGCGCAGTGCGTTTGGCCGAGTTAACGCCGAAGTCTGCTTTCTCTGTTGCTGCCGCGGTAGCTCGCATGCTGAATTCCAAATCTGCGATCATCCCTGCCACAAACATCTGACGCTGTCGGTCTTTGCTGGAAGGATCATTCACTTGACCATTGGTGCGAACAAAATTGTGACGCAACGATCCTTGAGACCAAGCGACGAATTCAAAGTCTAGACTGCCAGCCTTATGACCGCCAACGTTTACCAATCGTTCATCGGGCACGGTGTGGCAGCGATAACAACTTTGAGCAATCAAATAAACGTTCACAGGATTGCGCATGCCGCCACCGATACTTTCCCGTAGTCGTTCAATGCGATGTTGAGGACTTTCGGTTTGGCGCGTTGCGCTTGCTCCACCAAAGTCAGAGTGATGTTCGATCCAGTTCTTGGCTGCTCCGTGACAAGACTCACACGAAATGCCCGATACCGCTTGCAAATCACCCGAGCTTTCGGCTTGCATTGTGTAATGACACTTGACGCAGTTGGAATCGGTCTTAAACGATTCGATTCCCAACCGTCCGGCAATCTCTTTTGCCGCTGGGTTGCGATGGAGGGTCATGAAAGTCGTATGGTGTGGAGTCTGTTTCCAAACACCAATCTCTGACGCATGACACTTTTGGCAGCTCTCGTAGCCCAAGACTTGGTGCGGATTTAGATGCACGTCCAGATTCACGTCGCGCGGATCTGCATTTTGCGCAGCGCTTTGAGCAGCGACCATCTGAGGCAGTAAACAGCAAAGAAATGAAACTGTGAAGGAAAGGCGGATCATTGTCTAAAGTCCCGTGCGAGAAGTTTGATCAATGAAACCTACTTCACAGTATTGAACTGCTCGCTGTGGCAGCCTAAGATCTGACAACACCAGCGAATCTCGCGGGCGTTACGTTCGATACGATCAGTACGAACGAACCAGGACGGTCTTGTTCGTGGTCGTACTCGTTCTCGAACACAGTCGTCTGGGCGGCAATTCCACCGTCTGGCGACGGTGGCTACTTATCCGAGCATGTCGAGCTGGCTGGGCGGTTCATCGGGAAGCGTGGGCGCGGGAAGCATCGCGTCCTGCGGAGAGGTAGCGTCTGCAACTGGCGAATCTACTTTGCGGTGCTTGGCATTGCCGCGAGGCCCCATTCCGTCGCCTTGTCCCTGCGCGTCGCGGTCTGGATTGCTCTGTTCCGATCCTTCGACATGCGGTGCCTGTGCCGTGGGAGCTTCGGTGGCCGCAGTTCGCTCGGCCTTTCCTGTTGTGATTGCTGAGATGCTGGCGGTAATGGCAGATGCTGGAATTTGCATTCAAAGATTCCCTTCAAACTAAAACACTAGTTTCTCCAACGCTGGATCGTGTCACGTATTGGCTGTCGCTCGGCGACCTCCGGAAACATCTGTTGAAATGTGGCTTCAAGTTGCGGAAACGGACGGCGCTGCATATCAGGACTGTCCATCGTCCCGGTCACTTCGACCATCATGAAGGTCGAGAATCGCGACTCGGGTAGTAGAGGCGAGATAATGTTACCGATCGGGACTCGCCGTCCAACGTACGTGTAAAGTTGCAAGTCGATTTCGCGCCGCAAATTGGTCCACCCCTCGCCGCGCAGTCGCAGAACTTCACCGTCTGCCGAGACTTGTAACGGGATTCGGTCGCCATCAAGTCGAAAGCCGATAGTCGCGCGCTGAAATGCTGAGGCATCGTTGGCATTGACGGAGGCGACGCTAAAGAATCGCATCATGAACGGCAGTTCATACAGCTTTGCATCCGTCAATCGAATCTCGCCGTCGCCTTCGTAAGTCTGAGGGTTCCAGGGCACTCCACGAAACTTTAGATTGGCGTTACAGGTAGCCTCTGGAGTTTGACTCTGGATACCGATGTCCTTCAGTAGCGCACTCAACTGAGCCTCTTCAAGTTTGGCATCCACATCAAACTTACCAGTATCCAATCGTCCGTAACCACTCAGTTTTAGCGTTCCTGCTAGCGCTGAGGCAGTCATATCAGTTGGACGACTACCGGAATTGGGATCGGGATTGGGAACGACCTCTTGTACAGCAGAACCAAAATACAGCTTGTTATCGAGAATGACAAACGGGCCGCGAAGCTTCGTTACGGGAGTCTTCATCACACGCATCGCATCCATAGCCACGCTTCCCGTGGCGTTCAGATTCTGCCGATCGCTGCTCCCGCGAATCCAAACAGTTCCTCGCATGGCAGAGAGGTTCGATCCACCACCCAGCCTGCCATCTTCAATATCCAACTGCACATCCCAAGTGGAAGTGATGTCTTCAGGGTCTTGACCAAAGATCACTTGGCTAGTTCCCAAAACATTCACAGGACCATAAAAGGCCAACTTGTTCATCGACTCTTGGATCGACTGCGGAAGTGACTTCACGAACTGACCATCGACCATCAACCGGGTGCTGGAAAGCCATTTGATATTGGTCTGCCATTTATCGTTGGCAACAGCACTACAATTTCCAGTCACGGCAAGTCGAGTAGCGCCGTTCTGTGCGGTGGCATGTTCAATCGTTACAAAGCCGTTGTCGTAGAGGACTTTACCTGTTACATCATCCAAAATAAACGGGAGCTTCCGCGGGCGAAGCCGCAATGACTTTCCGTTAGCTGTGACCGCATCGCGATCTTCAAACAGGATTACCTTGGTGTCGATCTCTGCGTCCACTACCGCGCGTTGAATTGTCGCATTCACGCGGTCGATCGATCCCGAAGGCTGAAGCTCTTCGTAAACTTTCTTGGCTCCAGTAGGCAAGGCTCGAAACAAATCGTCCACCATCGGAACAGTGTGGGCTACAAACTGAAGATTGAACGGCAGTAACCCCTGAGCCACTTGTTGCCACGCGCCGTTGCATAGAATGCGAGCTGAATCGTTGCGACCTTCAAAACTGTCCAGTAGCCACGCATCGCCTTGGTTGATAATGGTTCCACGAATGTTGTAGATGGGAAACGGAAACTTTTCGTACTTCAGTCGACCGTCGTAAATTCTCGCCTCAAGTGTTCGATTCCAACGTGGCGTTCTGGGATCGGTACGCTCGAAGGTAGCGTTAACCAGTTCCACGCTACCGATCAACTGCAACGAGCGAACGAACTTCTCGGCCCCGCTCTGCGGCTTACCGGTCGGCGTGAGTGCTGCTACGAGATCTTCATCAATGGCCACAGGACCAAGACTTCGGCATTGAAGCGATCCGATCCATTGCATCCCTTGCAGTGCGGCTCCGTCAGGTTGAATAACTGGAGCTTGTGGTAGCGTTACATGAGTCAAGCTCAACGAGGCTTCGACAATTTGTCCGCTTGCTCGACCGAGCAGTCGTGAGCTTTGCAACAATCCCGAAGCATAGGTGATCTCGCCCTCGACTTGCGAGAACTCGTAAGGGAACAACCAAGGCTTAAGGCTAACTTGCTGGCAGCGAATCGAAGCAGAGGGCTGCCATTTTTGTCCGTCGAATTGCAGTTTCAAACTACCGCTGACACGGCCATTCAATTGGAACTTGTCCCACTGCTGCTGGACTGTCGGCGGCAAGGACTGATAGAGTCGCTTGTCTAGCTCTAGGTTCTCCACCTCGGCTTCGATCTGCATCGGACTATCTAAGCCTAAACCTTGGATATCCGCTTGAAAAGACAATGTCGCGCTTCCGCTTTGCGCATGCATGTTTCGAAGCTGTAGCAAAGTATTGCGACAATAGAAGTCGCTACAGATCTCTTCGATCGGATAAGGCAATCGCGAGTCTTGCAATCGGCCCGATTTTAGCTTGCCTTGGCAGACGAATTGCGGTGGCTGGTTGGGAGCAATGTTCACTTTGAAGTACTGGCTGGAGGCCTCGCATTCCAATCCGCGAAACTGCATCAGCTTTATAGCTAGTTCCGGTGGCAATCGTTCCAAAAGCTTAGGACTGAATTGCAGACCCGAAAAATTCCCGACTGCTTGGAAACTCTTGGTAGCTAAGTCGATCTCGCACTCGACGTTCACCTTCTCCAACAATCCGCTGCTTTGCGCAGCGCCTTGGATTCGAACTAGCTTGGTTGCCGTCGGACCTGCTTGACCAAAATCGGCTGGCGCGTAGATCGTTTCGACGGTTGCTTGAACTCCGTGAACGACAATCTCGCGTGACTGACGAGCGGCTGATTGTCGGACTCGAATCAACGAGTCGTTGAGAATGACTTTGGGAGTGCTCTTCGTGTTGGTCTCTTTGGGCTTGAGGCAATCGATCGACCACGTTCCATCCGCCAGCGGCCAAGCATCGATTTGCACGCCGAACAACGAGATCTGTTCGACCTTGATCGTCTGCTTAAGAAAGTCGGCGATGTCCAGTTGCCCTTCGATGACGACCTTTTCGGCACCGAAGACTTGAAAGGGTTTGTTGTCGACAACGGTTGCCATTCGTACGACTTCGGCAATCACTCGACCACTTCGATCTTTGCTGACACGTTGGACATGAACTTTCGCGCGCGGAAACAGTTCGGACAGTTGTTTTTGTACCGCCGTGCGAAGCTCGCTATCGAATCGCTTCAGGAAAGCTCGGTAACTCATCACCGAGGCGATCGCCGCTAAGATGATAATCAGAAGGAGTACGGGAGTACTTGTCGAACCTTGCTTCCGCGCGGGCTGCGAGCGCCTGATCGAAGGCTTATGCCTGCCATCAGCCAGTTGAGCGATCTGGCTTTGCAAATTCGACACGCGAAGAGTCTTGAACGGAAGAGTCTTGGGGAAAGAACCATCGAGCGAGTGTGCTTCCGGCGACTGCCAACAATACGATCACGGCAGGCTCGCGGTAGCGCACCGAACCAACGAATACCATATGTAGGAGGGTGAAGTAAAGACATGGACTCCAGCAGATTGCTAGCATCAAAGATTGCGTGCGAAAGAGCTTCCACGTTCCGATGAATGCTAGCAACATTACAATCAACATGCTCAGCGAAACAGCCGCTCGAATCAGCGGCGAACCCACATCGCCTCCATCCGGCCAAATGCTCCAGGTCTTCTTGAGCTTCGCGAAAGCCAGTCGTGGGATCTCGATCGGGTTTTCTAAGCACCAATCGATAGCTTGCTGCTGAGCCCGTTGATTGATTCGCCACTCGAAAGTGCCTTCCAAGGGCTGTGCCTTGCTGTCCGACGCCTTGAATTCTGATGCCTTGAACTCCGACGTCTGCGCCGAAGCTTGGTCCGCTTCGGTCTGCTCGGCTTCGATCCGTCGCATGAAGTTCATGCCTTCGTCGCTTCCACCGCTGGCTCCTGGGTGAAAGGAATCGTACAAGCTGGGACCGACTTGCAACGTGGTTAGCACGAACTTTCCTGTCACGTTGTAATTGCGGACCCACCAAGGCATCATCGCGATGCTGATCCCCAGACCCATCAGAAGGATCGTTTGGATATGGATCATTCGGCGTCGCACCAGAGCAAGGCCCAAGACGGCAACCATGGGAGTGAATAACAACCAACTAGGTCGCGTCAGAATCGCTAGGCCTCCGACGATACCAGTTATCAGAGCTAGTCGAACTCGCTGCTTCGGTGTGCTTGCTCGAAGCGTATCGCTCCAAAGCAGCAGGAAGGTCAGCATGAGCGGCATGAACAACATCTCGCTCAGAATGATGATGCTTGTGCCGATCGCGGAAGGATAGAGGCTGGCTAAAAACGCTGCGGCCAGAGCTGCATGTCTTCCAGCAACGCGAAACGCCAACAGGGAAACCAGATAGACCGAAAGCGTACCCAAGAGAGCGCCGACGATTCTTGCGCAGAAAATGGCCGTGGACCGATCTTCGATCAACGTCATTGGCGACAACAGAAGCGGCATCATCGGCGCGCGAAAGACGCTGGCGTTTTCGCTTCCGTATTGGTAGGGCTCGCCGCGGGCAATGTGCGAGGCGAGTACCCAATAGCCGTCGCTGTCGCCAAGCCTGAGAAAGCCGTTTTCTGGAGTTGCTGCACGATGCCAATAGACCGCCGCGCCAACTCGTAGCACAAATGCCAACAGTAGCAGCAACAGCATCCAGCGATTCTTGTTCAGTGTGTTTGCGTCGGATGTCATGTGCTGTGGCTCAAGATGGGGAACTGCACCATCATGATCCGCTCATCGCAGCCCGTCTACTTGCCACCGCCGTCGAAGGCGTTTGTCGTACAAGTGCACCACGTACAAGAGCACCAGGGGACAATGGGAGAGAATTGCGCTGAAGATTCTCGTCGGTAGACTTGCAAAGAGCCATACCGACGACGTGACCGCCAAAAGCAAGTGAAAGCTTCAATGCTCGATTCAAGTCCCGTTGCACTCCGCAGTCGGCCAAGCAATCGATTTTTCCCTGCAATTCCGGGCTGGACAGATTCATCGTTGGCGGAGCGTAACCGTCGCGCATTGCCAAGGCCGTAATTGCTAGTTCAACACTTCCAGCCGCGTTGATCAAATGTCCCAGGACAGCTTTGTTACTGCTAACCACAACGCGATCCGAAAGGTCTTCAAGTCCAAGGCGAATTGCGCTCAGCTCGCTAAGGTCGTTCTGAGCCGTTCCTGTTCCGTGAGCGTTGATGTAGTCCGGTCCAAGATAATCCCATCGCGCGCGGTAGCAGAGTGTCTTAATTAGATGACTGAGCGATTCGGCTGCGCCATCCAAGCCTGTGACATGTTGAGCCAGTCCAAAGACGGCGGACCCAGCAAGCTCGGCATAGATTCTGCCGCCACGCTGCAAGCAATGACTACGCTTTTCCAACACCAACATCGCTGCGCCTTCGCCCATCACAAAGCCGTTGCGGTCGACATCGAAAGGCCGACAGGCTCGCGTGGCATCTTCGTGATCAGCTAGAACACCCATGCGATGGAACGAAGCTAGTGTGAGCGGATGAACCATGTCGGCGGCACCACACAGCGCGAAATCTGCTTGATCGTCTTCGATCATTCTCGCGGCGGCCATCGTACTGATTAGCCCGCTGGCGCAAGCTGTGGCGTGACACAATCGTGGACCTTGCAGACCAAATCGATCGGCAATAATGCCCGAAGCTGAGCTTGGTAGGAACTCATTCCACCAATGCGGTTGATCTTCGGGAAGCGGGTATTGATCGCGTACTTGTGGATCGAGATAAAGGTAGCCGATATCGCCAAACTGAGTTGAAACACTGCTTGCAAAACGTTGTCGATCGACTCGCTTCCAATCGATCTGAGCGTCACCGAGCGCTTCTTCGGCGGCGATTTCGCTGAGCTTGACGGACTTCAGCCGACGGTCGTGAGGCCACAGCCAATCGACCATTCCGCAAGGTAGGGCAAGGCCGTTAAAACCGTCTTGTTCGTTGGTGCGACGAATCCCGCTCTGACCCGTCTGAAGAGCTTGCCAAACCGATTCGCGGTCTTTGCCAACGCTTGTTGCTAAGCCAATGCCGCTAATGACAATCGGATCATAGTCGATTGACAGAGCGGGGAATCGATAAATCTGAGGCTCGTCGTGCATCGGTCTGCATGTTCAAAGAGGAAAACGCCAGAAACCGCCCTATCGCAGATTTTCCATTCTAATTCAAGAGCAGCTTTTGCAACTATTGGCTAAGTGCCCTGTTGATGGGACTTTTTGCCAGCCGCGAAATCAGATCCACTAATCCTCACTGAACGGCACTAATAATTCGTGGAGTTAGTGATCTGAATCCTGCTGGCTTGCCCAGCAGATAGTTAGGCTTCATGCTAGTCGTCGAAGCTGTAAAGACAATTTTTCCTCTTGCGATGCTTTGGACAGTAGCGAGAAGCCTAAAGGACCAACCGGCCGTTTTTGGCAAGAAAATATGGGCAAGAAAATGTTGGAACAGGGAGAGCTAGATCAAGTTCCTAGAGACTCCAGCCAGCCTTCCTCGCAATCTTTCAAAAGCCCTAGTTTCGTGATAGTTTATAGGCTTCGAACGCCCCGAGTTCCCCTCCACGAAACACCGAAGCGAAGTGATGAATTATCAAGTTGCCGCCATCTGTTCAGGTGAATTGCTACTTATTGACGCTACTGGCAAGGCAACCTCCATCACCAGTCGCTTTATTGCTGATGCTGAGAAGCGAGAGGAAAAGACCAATCGATTGAACGCTTGGAAAGGTGACGCACAGTCTTGGCAACCTTCGCTGCTGACTCCAGAGTGGAGTCAATTGAACCCCGCCAATCGAATCGACCGCAAAAAGATGTCCTTTACCAATGTTACGTCAGATCGCGGCAACATTGCGTACAGCGTCGGAATGCCCGGTGGGGGTGGACTGTTTCGATACGATCTTGGTTCCAAAGCCGAGACAAGATTGGTGCACCGCAACGACTTCTATCCTCAAGGCTTAAGCGCCAAAGCTGACGATGGACTTTTGGTTTTCAGTACACCCGAAGCCGGTGGGATGAGTAGTATCGTGGTAGGCAAGCGCGACGGTGTGCATCACGTCAAGCTAACAACGGGCGATTCACGTGACGAAGCTCCCGTGTGGGTGAAGCGTGATGGCAAAGACTATATCTATTTTCATTCGATGGGACTTGGTCGTAACGCTCAAGGTTTTCTCGTTGGTCTTGCTCCAGCGGCTATCTGTCGAATTACCTATGAGGCTGGCGAGGTTGAAACTCTTCTTGAATCAAAGCAGTTTGACTATCTTCAGCCACGAGTTAACGCTCAAGGCGAGCTAATCTGTGTGCGACGCCCTTATCAAGCAAGCATGGCCAAGCCGCCGTCGCCTGTGACACTGCTCAAGGACATCGTGCTATTTCCACTACGGCTGGCCAGAGCCGCCTATTACTTCGCCAACTTCATCTCGGTGATGTTTTCAGGAAAGCCATTAGCTGAAAGTCATCGCGATCCGACTCAGCCAAACATCACTCGCGAGATGATGCTGTGGGGACGAGTCCTAGATACACAGAAGCAACTCCGCAAGACATCCGATGGACGGACTGTCTTGGCACCGGCCGATTGGGAATTGATCAAAGCCAATCCAGCAACTGGAGACATCGAAGTATTGCATCGTGGCGTTTTGTGTTTCGACTTAGCCCATGACGGCAAGATCATCTACAGTGATGGAAGTGGCCTCTACGAAATCGATGGCCAATCAGAACGCAAGCTCAGCGATCAAAAAGGCGTCATCCAAGTCGCCGCTATCTGCAGCGCAGACTCGGATACCACTAATCTTCGCTGATCGGCACCAATGGTTCGTGGCAGTTACTTATCTGAATCCTGCTGGCTCGCGCAACAGTTTGTTAGGCTTCAGCCGTTTTCGATCGTCGCGTGAAGCCTAATCGAGCCTAATCGACCGACTGGGTAAGCTGGTTGGAATGAGCGATTTCATGCACTCTCTTGGAGGTTAGTGGCAATTCACTTTGCACTGATGTTGTTGGTTACTAAGCTATTGGGTAATAAGGGCATCGTGCTAGGCTTGGGCTGTGTTACGATGTTGAAGATGTCAACTTCAGCTTGAGATCTCTGTAGATGGTCCTAGCTGTGTAAGCGTACTCCTGGCGAAATGCAAAAGACAAATGTGCAGACGAAGGTTGAGCTTGTTTCTGGTTGTAATCTTGATAACACTCAAGCTTACTAGCGGTGAAGTCACAAGCCGCGATACGGCTAATACTGAAACAACCAATACAGAAACAAAAAGTAGCGAGCCGAGCAGCGAGAGAACAGCGATTCGATTCGATCGACAAGTACGACCGATTCTTTCGGATGCTTGTTTTCAATGTCATGGGCCCGATGAAGCAACTCGAGAAGGAGGACTGAGGCTTGATCTCTCCGAAGCTGCAATCAAAGGCGGCGACTCGGGGCCAGCAATTGTTGGAGGAAATCTTGATGCCAGCGAGGTCTGGAAGCGTGTGACTTCGAACGACCCTGACTTGGTAATGCCGCCTCCCAAGTCGGGAAAAACTCTAAAGCCTGAGCAAATCGCCATCCTTAAACAATGGATTACCGATGGTGCTGAATTTCAAGGGCACTGGGCCTTTCAACGTGTTGAACGACCGAGCGTCCCGAAAGCTGACGGCGCGAACAATCCGATCGATGCGTTCATCAGAAGTAGATTAGCAGAGGCAGGACTGGTGCCTTCGCCAGAAGCGTCTCGAGAAACGTTGATCCGCCGCGCGAGTTTGGATCTAACTGGATTGCCTCCAACGTTAGCAGAAATCGATGCGTTTCTTTCAGACTCGTCTCCTCAAGCGTACGAAAAGGTAGTGGATCGATTGCTTGCCTCGCCGCACTACGGCGAACAGATGGCGCAACAGTGGCTCGACTTCGCAAGATACGCTGACAGCAATGGATTTCAAACGGACTCATCGCGACAAATGTCGCCTTGGCGCGATTGGGTGATCGAGGCCTTCAATCGCAACTTGCCCTTTGATCAATTTACGGTCGAGCAACTGGCTGGCGATCTGCTGCCCAATCCGACTGTAGAGCAAATCGTTGCGACTGGATTCAATCGCAACGTGAAGCTCAACGGCGAAGGAGGCCGAATTCAAGAAGAGTGGTTTGCCGAGACGGTCATTGATCGCGTGGAAACAACAGGGCTAACTTGGATGGCTATGACGTTCAACTGTTGCCGTTGCCATGATCATAAATACGATCCCATCTCGCAAAAGGAGTTTTATCAGCTCTTCGCGTTTTTCAATTCGGTGGATGAGTCTGGAGTGCTCGACGCGGAAGGCAGTAACAGTCGTCCCGTTCAGAAGATTCCAACAGCGGATCACGCAAAGCGGCTTGCTGAGCTTCAAAAGGCGATTTCCGATGCAGAGTCGAAGCTTGCGGAGCAGAAGTCGACCTCTGTCGATCGCCAGCAAGCTTGGGAGGCTCACTTTGCAAAGCAGTTGTCGGAGAATGTGCAGACATGGAGCCTTTTATCGCCTCAAGAAGTTAAGAGTCTCGGCGGTGCGACGCTCACTGAGCAGCCGGATCATAGCTGGCTGGCAAGCGGTCAGAATCCTGCTAACGACGAGTATCAGATCAAAGCGAAAATTTCAACGGGCACGGTTTCAGGAATCTTGCTCGAGGCTTTTCCGGACGCTTCGCTACCAAACCAAAGTTTAGGGCGATACTCCAATGGCAATTTTGTTTTGAGCGATGTGGATTTTGAGCTTACCGCTCCGTCGCTAGAAAAGCCTATCCAAGCTGAAATCACTAAGGCTGTTTCCGACTACGACCAGCCGGGTTGGCCCGTCAGTGCAATTGTCGATGGTAAACCGAAACGCAAAGGCAAGAACGGCAAAGGCTGGGCGGTGGATGGACCGACCAAGCGCGAGAATCGCAAAGCCATGTTCTTATTCGCTTCGCCAATCAAGATTCCCGAGGATGCAACCATCACCATCACTCTCAAGCATGATGCCATTGGTGGACACAACATCGGTCGCTT